>WQVX01000060.1 GCA_009785615.1 Defluviitaleaceae bacterium
AAAATCAGCTATATACCCTATATGCCGAACAATAGCAGGGAATCTATGGCTTACAGGGGTGTTTCTAAGAAACGTTTGAGGAAATAACATACTTGTATCAGTTACACTTGCAGTAAGTTCCACGCCTATTGCATGATCCCCGGTCATCCTAAGATCATAGTACAACTCATATCTAATCCCGGCGGGGGTTCCAACTACCCTATCTATAGCTTTTGTTATAACACCAACCGCAGCACTTCGTTGATTTAACAAATCACCATCAGTTAGGATCACAACTGCATGACCTATGACTACAGAGCCATTACTAAAATCAAAGTTAGTTAAATCAACTTCAAGTTCTAATTCATAACTATCTGTAACAACTAAGTCTTGTATACTTATGTTTAATTCTAACAACAATTTTTCAAACTGATCTAAAAGAATCTCATCTTTATTTATGATCTCCATAACATGAGAGTCAATCGCTACAGGTATTAGATAATCTTCAGAATTAGCTAATACAGTAACAGACATTAACAATACTAACCCCAATAACAAAACAAAACTTATTGATTTTTTTAACATCTTTCAATCCTCCATTTTCAAATTAGAATACCTCTCCTAAATTACTAAATCTTGACAATACTATCACTTGTCCTACATATTGTCAAGATGTTCAAATTCAAAAATAAATTTCAAGTAGTAATAAAAACGATTGAAGAGCTAGAGGTCATGGAAAATGGGTAAAATGAAAAAAGTGTCCAAGTCGCACACAAATTTTTGATATACCCTCTTCAAACGAGAGCCTGCCCGAATGTTGCATATTTTTGTTACAATCCCCGGGGGAGGATGGGTGTTTGGGCAAGCCCCGAATGAAAAAGGTTATTAAATTGTAAAGGGTAGGAAGGTGAAAATCCAACAAATAATAAAAGCGCGTAGGGACAATGACAAGTTTCGTCATAATCACTCACGCGCATAAATTCAGCTTTAGAATAAATCATAGGGAAGAACCACATACAATTCTGTAGCAATACACAAAATAAATCTGTTAACATCTCTGTAAGTTGCCAGCCATACAGAGTTGAAAATAAAGTTAGTTTGTAGTATACTAACAGCGTTGCAGCGGCAAGCTAAACTTGTGCCTGTGAGTGATACTGTATGTCACCTACAGCCTCCGTGACACTCCTCGAAAAGTGTCGCGGACGTTGCACCAAAGGGCAAGCCTTTTTCTAAGTTTTCATTTCATAAAGTATTCTACCACTTTCCCATGAATAGTTCAAGATATTATTTCATTTTTTTGTATATTTGTTAGGTTACAAATTTAATAATTTTGCTAAGCTACAAAATTTGAGACAGTTGATACAACCTCAGTCGCAATTTCTATCAATTTTGAAATTTTACCTGCATCACATCCTGCTTTAGCAACTTCTTTACGTATATCAGATATTGTCTTTATAGCCTTAGACATGCTGGATTTGAGGCTTTTTTGCGCGTCCGCTTTTCGCTCATCTTCTAAATCATTGCTAGTATCGGATTCTTCTAATATTTTTTCAGCATCTTTAAGATCATCAATTAAAACGCCTATGAGTCCGGCCTCATCCTTTAAAGACTCTTTGCGCAGTATTTTTTTGATAGACTCCAGCTCTTCTTTTAGCTCGCTAATATCTGCACTAATGTTATACAAGGAGCCATTTATTGTATTGCCTATTTGCGCGTGGCCATTTATAATTTGACGATTGATCACAGTTAAATTATTTATTACAATTCCATAGTCTTTTACAACATCGGAAAGATCAAGGTAGTCATTTAACGAAGGTATCCAACATCGTATATTATTTTTCACATGGGATTCAATTGTTTCTTGGGTGAGGTCTATCCCGATCTCTATCCCGATCCCGCGGTTTTCAAATGGATGCATATTTTCAGAAATATACACATGATATTTTAAATCGGGCTTTAACCCTTTGTAATCTTCAAATATTGCTTGCAAAGTCTCCCGCAAGCTTGAGATATATGCCGTTTTATCCGGCCCGCTAACATTTACAATAATCCTGCGGCTTTCTTCCTTAATCAACGCATAGGTATTTTTGACAGTTTTATCATGTTCATTTGAATTACTATATTTTAGCAATGCTCCTTTGCGCCATAGTAAATCAGGATTGAAAATTTCATTATGAACGCTTCGGTGGACTATTACCCTTGCTGCAATATTAGGGGGCAAAAACTTGTCCACTTCAAAAGTCATTCTAAGGTTTTCATCGCTCTCAAAAAGATGTGCAATTTTTTGATGCTTTAAGACCTTTGGCTGATCCAACGGCAAGATTAAAGGAACACAAATGCTCTTCTTGTCACCGTTGAAATATGCTAAATCATATTGGCACATTAAACTGTATAAAAACTCCACTTTATCTCTGGGATACTTGTATTTTTCAGATTTTTGTAAAATTTTTTCACCATCCTGCAAAGTCAGTGTATGCCCGTGTATATTTTGTTTTTCCTCACGCCCAATATTGATAATCTTATAAATACCGTCTATTGTCCAGTCAGGATTAAGCACCAGCGTTTTGAAATTGTTTAATATCCCTTCTTTATGCCATCTGCATACACCTAAAACATCCAATTCATTTAATACCCACTCAACTTTATCCGACGGGGTGCCGCATTCCATTGTGATTTCTTTAAATTCATCTTGAGAAATATAATCGCAGTTATCATCCTTAAAACGTTTCTGCAATTCCTCTTTTGTTTTATATCCGTAAGCAGACATTATCTGACTACTCCATGCAGGTTGATTGCGTACTGTATTTGTGACGGTTTCTATAAATGATTCCAGCTCTTGTTTATTTCCGCCAATATCTACATCATAAAAACCTAAAATAAAGGGATATTCTTCCTTCAATGTTTCTTGTGCAACTTCCGCTTGATGCACATCTTTTCGATTAATCAAAAATAATGCAGGGGAGCCATTACCATAAATTTTGATTTGCTCCAGCCAATAGCGAGGATCATTGTCACGCTCTATCCGACCATTGTAGACATAAATATAAAGGCACCGTGCAGACATAAACATACGGTGGGCAGAGTGGGTTATAGAGTGCCCGGCAAAGTCCCAAATATGTACTTTTGTGCTATCATGGTCTGATGTTTTAGGCAATTCCCAAATATCTGTGGTAACTCCTTCTGTGCTTTCCCAATTTTCGGGCATTTTTGCGCCAATATCAATTAATCTTCGGGCAAGGCTGGTTTTACCCGCTCCTTTTTCGCCCAAAATGAGGATACGTGCTTCATTTATATTTTCAACATCATCGCCTAAAGCTGTTAAACCATCAAGATACTTTCCAACCGTAGAGGCTCCTTTGGCTTTTATTTCATCAGGTACTTCTAAACGACGCTTCAATTCATCTATATCAAGATTGAATCCACTTTCAAATAAGTTTTTATAGAGTTGTGCCCAATATCCGCAGTCTACAGATTCCGATTCCAAGTTTTTCAAAAAATTACGCAAATAGCCTTTATACATGCTTGTCTTATTATAAAAATTATCTCTATTGCCTGCCTTTATTATTTCTACATCATCTAATAATGTTTCATAAAAAGCATTAGTACTGTGTTTTCCTGTGGTGGAGGCGGCTCTGGCGTAGGTGTCGGCGGAGGAGAAGGCGGCGGCGTAGGCGGCGGTGTCGGCGGCGGAGGGGATGACGAAGGTGACAGCGAAGGTGACAGCGGAATAAGCGGCGGAGGAAGCGGCGGAGGAGGAAGCGGCGGAGGAGAAGGCGGCGGCAGCTTCGGAGGCGGCGATACGGGCGTCTAAGGCAGCGGCACGGGCATTACTATTTGAAAGATATGCCTCAGCAAAAACTATATCAATAGCATTGAATATTGAAAACAAGTGCTTTTGTCTGTCTTTTTCTTGCCAGGAATAAAAAGGCTTTTTAATATCCAAAAATGGCAATGCACGTACAGCACAAAGCCATGAAAAATGTAAACTTTGCTTTTTATCCAAATCTTTTATTAATTCTTGAAATTCGCCCCTTGTCATAAAAACCCTCAATCCCTTATTATTTTACATATTTTGCACAACAACAAAATTATATCCTTATTATGTAAAACAATCAAGACTAAAAGCAGGTTAAAATCAAATCAAAAAACCGGCCTCAGAAGTAAAGGCCGGGTTTTGCTTTTTATAACAATTACAACTTCCTATTTTTGTCCATAGTAGGCATTTGCACCATGTTTACGCATATAGTGTTTGTCCAGCAAAAATTGATCTACCGGCGTAACTGTTGGGTTTAACATCCTTGTAAGCGAGGCCATACGAGCCAGCTCTTCTAAAACTACGGAGTGCATTACTGATTCTTCGGGGCTTTTTCCCCATGTAAAGGGGCCGTGGCTTTGGATTAGTGTACCCGGCATAGACAATGGATCAATTCTTTCTTTTTCAAATGTCTCAGTAATAACCTTTCCCGTTTCTTTTTCATATTCGCCTTTAATTTCGTTGGGCGTTAAAGGACGGGTACATGGGATCTCGCCATAAAAATAATCTGCATGAGTGGTGCCTAAAGCAATAATCCCTTGTCCTGCCTGGGCAAATGCAGTAGCCCATGTAGAATGTGTATGCGTAATACCGCCAATTTCTGAAAAATTTTGATACAGCCACAAATGCGTTGGCGTATCTGAAGAGGGTCTGTACTCGCCCTCTACAACATTTCCATCCATATCTACAATTACCATATCGTTAGCAGCCATATCTTCATAAGATACACCGCTTGGTTTTATTACTACTAAGGGCTTTTCCCCGGAGCGATCTATTCCGCTGACATTGCCCCAGGTTAATGTAACAAGTTTATGCATCGGCAAACTTAAATTAGCCGCACATACTCGTTCTTTTAAAGCTTCCAGCATAAATTGATCTCCTTTCTGACCTCGCACTTTTCTCATATAAAAAAAGTAGGTGGCAGTGGCCATACTCCATGCCACTGCCACCCATAAACTTACCTTAATATAAAGTAAGTTGTATACAAACAGCCCAAATCAAATTTGATTAGTTGATTGTATACTTTGATAACATCCTACCATTTTCTACAGGATATTTCAATAGATTTTTCATATCTTTGTTACCTATCTTTGTTAAAAGCTTGCTCTATATGCTTCCATTACAGAATTTTGGTGGTCACGTTCATGAAATCTATTGCCGCTATGGGTACGGCTACCACGAAAATGGATACAAATATGCCCGGTCATATTGTTATTTCTGCTACCTGTTGCATGAGGCATACCATTGATAGAAGCTGCAATCTTACGGCCGTTATGATGAACCCAGATAGGACGTGTGTCCCAACTCCATCGCCCATTATACGTACGAAGCATAGCCGCTGTATCTTCTGAAGTAACCGGAAACACATCAGCATGATTGCCATGGGAAAAGCTCTTAACCCAGTAAGTGATACCTGTACGTACATCTGTAATCATTATAGGTGTATTTTGTGGAAGGATTGTGCGTACATGTGACCATTCCAGTAAATCAGGCCCATATCTATCTCTACGTATATGAGGAGAAAGCGTCCCGACTTGCTGTTGAAGCTGAGTATAAAGTTCTTGTTGCGCTTCTAAGGCAAGCTCAAGCATTGCTATATAGTAAATTAAACTGCTTGTTGCATCCTCTGCCGAAACCACCTCGGAAACATCAGGAGAATGAGACATAAACATTGTCCGCGTTTGTTCTGTAGCCTCTTCCCTGCTGGTAGCAGAAAAGTCAAATAAGTTCTCAAGAGAAGATAGCAGGTGCATTTGCGATATTTGCATTTCGTTAAGTACGTTGCTTACAACAGGAAGATGAGCACTTTCGCTCAATTGCTCTATAATTTCCTGTCGATATTCTTCGTACTGCCGCAATCTCATTTCCAAACTCTCTGTATAAGCCCAAATGGATTCTAAAGTTTCAATAAAAACATCTTGCCTCTGCAACATTTCTTCTTGGGTTCTGTTTCTCTCATCATTAATAGCATACTGTAAAGAAATAACACCTTCTACTAACTCGCTTTGTTCTTGCTCTGTTGCTTGCTGCAAATATGCATAAGCCACTTGAGCTTGCTCAAGCGAGACAGATACATCTGCCGTTACCTGTCTAAAAAAACGAGATTGAAGATAAAGGAAAGAGATAATGGCTATAGTTGCCATTATTGCAAAAAAAACTGTATAAAAGGTTCTGTATGAAATACGAATGCTACGTGTCTTACCGGATGTATAAGACGGAACCAGCATTAACGAAAAATATCTTTTTTGCACATGTGATTGTGTATGGACAGGAAAGGCATTGTGTTTATTTCTTTTCCAGAAGTACATTAATATACCCCCTCACTTTCTATTGCCAAAAACAACTTTCGTGGTCATTTTTATGGTCAACCATCTAAGGGTGTATTATAACAAACTTTTAAATTATTTTAAAGACAATTTTAAAATGTACATATTGGTTTTCAAAAACAAATTAAATATATGGCTCAATTTATTTAATATTTATTTAATATTTACTTGTGTTAAATCAATTTGAAATGATATTATGAAAAAACTACAATACAAATTATCCCTGATTTTCAAATAGAGGTGACACACAAGTGAATAATGCAATCATTGGAACAGCCGGGCATGTAGACCATGGTAAAACTTTATTAATCAAAGCACTTACCGGCATGGATACAGATCGCCTTCAAGAAGAGAAAAAACGAGGTATTACTATAGAACCGGGCTTTGCATATCTTACTTTGGCTGATAATAAAAAAGCCGGAATTATTGATGTACCGGGGCACGAAAAGTTTATTAAAAATATGTTATTAGGTGCAGGTAGTATTGATCTGGCAATGCTTGTTGTAGCGGCAGATGAAGGATTTATGCCGCAAACTCGTGAGCACTTGGCTATACTTTCAATGCTGGGAATAAAGCAGGGTGTGATTGTCCTCAATAAAGTTGATTTGGTAGATAACGACTGGCTGGAGATGCTTACCTTAGAGGTTGAAGATGAGGTAAAAGAAACTTTTTTGCAAAATTCTAAAATCATCCCTGTTTCCGCATACAGTGGCGAGGGTATTCAAATCCTTAAAGAGCACATATTTGATTTATTGGCGTGCTCTCCTCAAAAAAATGAAATAGCCCCCTTCCGTTTACCTATTGATCGTGTTTTTACTATGGAAGGCTTTGGAACAGTTGTAACCGGCACATTAATTGAAGGTACACTTTGCGAAGGTGATGATGTAGCACTTTATCCATCCATGAAGTTGACTAAAGCCCGTAGAGTCCAAGTATACGGCGACAAAGTAGATTCTGCAAAGTCCGGCCAACGTGTAGCAGTTAATTTACCACAAATCAAGCTGTCCGACATAGATCGTGGTGATGTGCTTGCTATGCCGGAATCAATGGAAAACACTCGCCTTTTAGATGTACGCATAGATATTTTGAATGATTGTGAAAGAGAAATTGTTAATCACTCCAGGCTGCACCTTCACCATGGGGCAAAAGATATGCTTTGCCGTATTAGCTTATTGGGAAAAAATAAAATAAAAAAAGGCGAAACCGGCTATGCGCAACTTCATCTAACAGAGCCTTTGGCAGCAAAATATGGCGATGCATTTGTTCTTCGATTTTACTCACCTTTAGAAACCATTGGCGGAGGTGTCATTTTAGATCCTTTGCCTAAAAAAATACGAAAAAATGATGAAAACGCACCGGCACGCCTAAAAACAAAAGAAAGTGGTACAATTGAAGATAAAATTGCCGTAATAACTAAAGAGCGAAGTGAAGATTTTCCATCGGCAACTTATATCAAGAAAAGATTTTTTAACAATGAAGCAGCATTTGATCAAGCATTAGATAATCTTACAATTTGCAAAAAATTGTATTGTATAAATCAAAGTGTCATTCATCAAGATTTTTTAAACGAATTAGGTTGTCGCAGTCAAAATTTACTAGAGGACTATCATAAAAAAAATCCGCTCCATATAGGTATGCCAAAAAAAGAATTTTGCAATCGACTTTTAAATTCTGTAGAACAAAACATAGTGGATGAAATAGTCACTCTCTTATGTACAATGGGGTACATCTATAACAAAGAAAATAATTTAGCACACAAGGATTTTAAAATTGCCATGAGCGAAAGCCATCAAAAAATACAAAAAGCTGTTTTAAAACTTTTTCTTGAGGCGGGCTATTCTCCACAATCTATAGATGAGATAGAATCAATGTTCGCCAAGGAAAAAAAAGCATTTAAACAATCTTTAGAATCCTTATCAAAAAATGGCGAGCTTGTTGTTTTAACGCCTCAAATTTATATGCATTCTGTGCATTACAAAACAGGATTAGATTTATTTAAAGAAATGGCAATGGCGCAAGAAACAGTGACTCTTGCACAATATCGTGATGCACTAGGCGCATCGCGCAAATATGCTATGGCATTGCTGGAATATTTTGATAAAAAGGCTATCACAAAAAAAATAGGAGATGCCAGGGTTTTAGTTTGAAAATAGATCAAGCGAAACTGTGATAGACTAAGTTAAAGGAGGGGTATATTATAGATAGAAATAAAACACTAACTAACTCGCAGTTAGATTTGCCAAAGACCGGGATAGCCCATACTAACAAAGACATATTGTTCAGGGTTTTGAGTGAAAACTATCAGGATAAATCATTTGCGGCATATGGTCTGGATGATATCCCGAAAATAAAGCGAATGTTACCTTCGGAATATCCTGTAGTAGCCACTAGAAATTATGGAGATAATATGTTTTTGCTGGAAGGCAACATATTACTTTGCCTGGAGTACGAATCAACTACATCATGGCTGGATTTTCTCAAGTATAATAAGTACGTCACGCATACTATAGAGCGTTTGCATGAGGAAGAAATACGGATAATAAAAGCAATTATCGTAGTTATTTACACAGGAGATATGCAGTCTGCCCCTGCTGAATTGGATGTCGGCTGCGTGTGTGTACAGGCTAGGCAGGTGTTTCTTTCAAAGTTTGATACAGATGAGATATATTCGGGGCTGAAAGCCAAGATATTTGCAGACGAGCGGCTGACAGATGAAGATGTTATGAGGTTTATTATTCTTCCATTGACACAGCCCGATAAGAAACGTAAGCAAGGTCTTATTGAGAATACGGTAGAACTTGCAAAGCAGGTAAAGGATGATGCACAACAAGCATTTATATTGGCCGGCTTACTTACTGCCACCAATAAGTTTATTGATCAAGAGTATTCTAAAATGATAAGGGGTTGGTTAGCTATGACTAAAGTTGCTAGAATTTTTGAAGAAGAGAAGATTCAGGCTGTTAATATGGCTGTTAATGCGGCTACTAAAGAGGCTGATCTTACGGCTCGAAAGGCTATGGCAACAAAACTATTAAAACTAGGAATGCCATTTGAAACCATAGCAGAAGTCTCTACTTTAGACTTAGAAACAATTAAGCAACTGCATACAGAACTACCCAAAGAAGAGCCTGCATAAAAGCAACATGATACATTGCAGATTTTGCTAATACATTGTATAATTGTGCTGCAAATTTAGTAAAAGAATTGAATACAGCTTCTTAGTGAGAGGAGATTTAAACAATGAAAGTAATGAAAAAGTACTTATGCACTTTTTTACTGACCTTTATTATGGTCTTTGTACCCCTTAGGGTATATGCAGGTGAAAACGCAGTTGTGGAAGAAACAAGTCATCCATTAGTCGGCACATGGGTTTGGGATGGTTACGATGGCTACATATACACTTTTTATAACGATGGAAGTGGAAGCCGTGGTTTTGTTCCACTGTTGTATGACTTTGAATGGAATGTAGTAAATGGCGACCACTTGTTGCTTACTTTTATGGAAACAACATTGGAAAGTTGGTCTTATGCCATAGCAGATGATGTTTTAACTATAAATAGCAGACAAGTTCCTGATATGGAATACAGCTATATACGGATATCAACAGTTCCAATGTCTCCGGAAACAGAGCTTAGAGAAATTGATGCTAACCTTGCAGATCATCCATTGATAGGCTCATGGGCATGGGATGTTGATGATGAATTTATATATGTTTTTAACAACAATGGATTAGGCCACCGCGGATTTGTCCCAATGATACAGCAATTTGAATGGCAAGTAGAAAATGATAATCATTTGATTCTTTCATTTGAAGGAACTTTAGGAATAGCAGAAAGTTGGACTTATATCATAGTAAATGATGTCCTAACTGTAAGTAGTAGACAGTTTCCAGGTATGGCATTTAACTACCTGTTGAACTTATACCCTTGACTACTATTTTCAGATGAGTTACAATTCCATGGAATATAAAGCAATTTTACCATTTAGGATCAAATTGCCATAATTGAAGGAAATATTCCTGATTAAATTTATTTTATTAAAGAAGGGAGTGAATCTTTTGGCAAATATCAAATCAGCAAAAAAACGTATCAAAGTTATCGAAAAAAAGCAATTGCGGAATAAAAGTGTTAAATCTTCTACTAAAACAGCCGTCAAAAAGCTAATATCCGCAATAGAAGCCGGTGATAAAACACAAGTGGCAGAAGCCCATAGACTGGCCATAAAAGCAATAGACCAAGCAACTTCTAAAGGCATTTATCATAAAAATACCGCTTCTCGCAAAAAATCTCAATTAGCCAAGCTGGTTAATGGATAAACAAATTGTTGATAACATGTTTGAGGCGCTCTGCAACTGTAGGGTGTCTTTTGCATATGTGACTATTTTTTGATAGGGGGAAATATTAATGGAATATGTTAATTTTGGTAGTACAGGGTACCAAGTGTCAAAATTGGGTTTTGGTGCTATGAGATTTCCTATGCTAGAAATTAATGGCGAAAAAGCTATAGACGAAGATAAAGCCATACCTTTAATGCAGCGTGCTTTTGATCTTGGGGTTAATTATATAGATACAGCCCCTTATTATTGTGAAAAATTAAGCGAAATAGCTGTAGGAAAAGCTTTAAAAGGCTACCGCGATAAGGTGTATGTCTCCACTAAAAATCCTATAGAAGATTTATCCGGCGATAATTGGATGAGACGTTTAGAGACTTCTCTTGAGAAATTAGATACAGATTATATAGATTTCTATCACTTTTGGGGAATTAAGCTCGAAAGTTTTAAATCTTGGCAAGGGCAAGATTTTGGCCCTGTAGAGGCGGCTCTAAAGGCTAAAGAACAAGGTCTTATCAGGCATATATCATTTTCATTCCATGATAATCCCGATAACATGCCGGAGATTATTGACAGCGGATTATTTGAATCTGTACTGTTGCAGTATAATCTGTTAGATCGTTCTAATGAAGAGAACATAGAATATGCACATTCTAAAGGGCTTGGCATAGTAGCCATGGGTCCTGTAGGTGGTGGCAGGCTAGGTGCTCCCAGCGAGGTAATTCAGGGTCTGCTTAAAGAAAAGCCAAAAAGCTCTGCTGAAATGGCTATGCGGTTTGTAATGTCCAATTCTAAAGTTAATATTACGCTTTCCGGTATGAGCAATATGGAACAGTTGGAAGAAAATGCGGCATTAGCTTCAAAAACAGGACATCTAACTGACGATGAAAGAGTAAGGGCTATTGAGATATTAAAAGAAAATCGTAAGCTTGCAGAATTATATTGTACCGGATGCAATTATTGTTTACCTTGTCCGCAAAAAATTAACATTCCATATATCTTTGGTGCGATGAATAACCATAGGATATATGAGGTAACTAACTTTGCAAAACAGCAATATAAAGAAATTTTGGACGGTACAAGTTGGGTTAAAACAGCAGATGCTTCTAAATGTACAGAATGTGCAGCCTGTGAAACTAAATGTCCACAAAAATTGCCAATTATTAAGCAACTTAAAGAAACACATGAAACGTTGTCCAATTAAGAAGCTGTACTGAAAGGGGATATAAATGATTTGTGAAGTATGGGATAAAAAAAGAGGGCAAATGGTTGAAATAAATGACAAAGATCGCCTAATAGCTTATAAACGTGATGATTTTAGTAAAAAGATAGTGGTTGAACCGGCAAAGTTAACCGGAGAAACTAATAAACATTTTATGTTTATAACTGAATCAGGAACGGATATATTAGTTAATAAAAATAGTGCAAATGATGATTCTGTTGACTGTTTTTACAGCAATAAGAATAGTTGGAGTATTTCATTAAACAATTTTGCAGCTTTTGAAGAGTTAATATAACAGACCTGTTTAATACAGAGTTGCGAAGGCAGTTTTTTGCCATTTCAAGGATGCGATGACAAATAGCGGTTTAGTTTTATTATTTTTAAAATTAAACCGCTATAAGATTTTGACAAGGAGTTATTGAAGTGACTACAACTCGCCGCATAATAGTATTTATATCCATACTTGCTATATTAGCAGGGTCAAATATAATCGCCTCTTTAGTTGCAATACAGGCTAACAACGATAAAATATATGCCTACCAATCAATGCATTCGCTTTCAAGTTCTTTGTATGAATTTTATTTGTCAAATCTAGCTATGCTAAGGTTAATGAGGCGTTATGTCATAACTGAAGGAGAAGATGCTTATCGTTTATATTGGGAAGAAATGGAACATAACAGAATTGAGCAGTTGCCGGAAACATTTATCACTTTTAACGCATCTCCTAATGAAATAGAGCTTGTTGAAAATCTCTTATATCGTCGGACAAATATGACAGCTATCGAAAAAGAAGTTTTTCGGCTACACTCTAAGGGATATATTCAAGAAGCTATTAACTTAGCACATGGTTCAGAATTCACATACTATGGAAGGCCATTACAAAGCATTATCCAAAATGTAAGTTCACTCTCCCAATTACGAATACAAAAACTTTTAGATGCTGCTATACTTAGATTCAATATTTCTGCATCTTTAGTAATTATTACGCTACCGGCATTTGTTTTGACAAGTATTTTAGGGTTTATAAAGATTGGAAAACCCACAATATCCAGGTCAATACAGGCTTTTATTTTGTTGCTTGTTTTACTGGCCGGTATTAATTTATTTTTTTCGCTCTCAATCATGGGCTTGAGTATAGTAGAAAGCGACCTTCACCAATTACATAATACCTTGATCACATCTGTTTATAGTGTGGAACAAGGGACTGAAACGCTGGCAAGAATTATTAGGTTGTTTGTAATAAATGCATCAGAATTTCATTACTATCTCTATTTGGAAGAGCTGGAAATAGATCGATTTGGTAGGGCATTGGATACATTTATAACCTTGCGTGCCCCGGACAATGAAATTAACATGCTTGTAGAGCTTGTATTCAGAACCACTACTTTAAGGCAAATAGAGTCGCATATACTGCAACTATTTGCAGTAGGCCATGTTCAAGAAGCCATTGATATTGCCTTTGGCCCGGAGCTGGTTGCTGTTGGCATACCAACAAACTATTTAAGCCAAGAACTACGAAAATTAGTAGATACTCGCATCCGGGAATCCTTATATGATATTTCTTTTAGGTATAATATTTACAAAACTTTAGCGTATAGCACTATGGCAATGCTTGTGATCACAAGCATTGCCGGATTAGTCACTAAATTAAGGCAAAGTAATAAACATATCCCCTACTCAACTCCCTGTTTGTTTAAAAAAATGAAAAATGCAACTATTGCATCTAGGCTGGTAGCTTCATTTGGTTTGATTATTTTTGTTTTTGTTATATATGTAATTATTCACCTATATTTTAATGCAGTAATAGAAAATTTAAATGCCCATAGTTTAGAATTTATGGGGACTAGGGTAGAAGTTTTATTGACTTTCCATCAAGAATTTACCGAAATGAGGCGGCTTTTAGGTGAGTCCTTCATGAACTCGGAATGGTTAGCAAATGCAAATGAAAGCATATGGCGCAGTTTTGAACAACGTATTAGCCTTTCTCATAGTCGTCTTATATATTTGGCAGAAGTATATAAAAGCTCTATTACAAATGACCTTCTGTTTCCTGAAATGCCTGATGACAACCGCATATATACTATGGCATCTATGATGAACTTTGTTAATACGATATATGAAATTTATAGTTCAAACTTTTTTTTATCAGGTGACATGACTTTTTATCACGGCGATGTACTTAATTACACAGGAGCTGCGGAAACTATGCTGCAAATGCTTTTGCATATTAATGCTGTACATCGAGAGATTATAGAGGAAAATATTAGGCAATATCGGGTTATTTCGCTTAATGTCACTGTTGCAACCCTTATGACGGCTATTGTTTTGGCACTATATTTGTCATATCTAATGGTAAACACTTTTACCAGCAGAATTAAAGCTATTGAGATAAATGCAACTTTGGTTGAGCAGGGAAATTTTGAAGCTACACTACAAAATGAAAATAAAGACGAAATATCTAAAATTTTTGCAAGCTTAGTGAAGGTATCCAAAAAACTTATAGATGAAATTAATGATGTAACCGCAGAAAATAAAAAAGGCAACATCAATGCAAGAATATCCCAAGAATACTTTAAAGGTGGCTACAAAGATACTGCTCTTGCAATAAACACCCTGTTAGATGCTATTGCCACTATGATAGATTCAGAAAGAAAAATGCAAATTGCACAAGAAAACAATCAGGCAAAAAGTAAATTTCTTGCAAATATGAGCCACGAAATACGTACTCCGCTTGCGGCAGTGCTTGGTATAACAGAGTTACACCTGTATGGCTCAAATTTATCAATGGAGATAGAAGAAGCCTTTGCTAAGATTCATAGTTCTGCAAGTACACTGCTAAGCATTGTTAATGATATTTTAGATTTGTCCAAAATTGAAGCAGGCAAAATGGAAATAATTAACGATAAATATGAAGTTGCTACTCTTTTAAATGATGTATATCAACTTAATTTAGTTTATCTTGGCAATAAAGAGCTTGATTTTATTTTTGATGTAGATGAAAAATTACCCGCTTACTTAATAGGTGATGAATTGCGTATTAAGCAAGTACTTAATAATTTGCTTTCCAACGCTTTCAAATACACTGAGAATGGTTTCGTTAGTTTTAAAATTTTTACTAATGGAAATAGTTCATATGGTTATACATCTATTACTATTGTAATTAGCGACACGGGTCTTGGTATGACTGAAGAGCAGTTGCATACAATTTTTGATGAATACTCCCGTTTTCATGATAAAGCGCGTAATGTCCATATTATGGGTGCAGGGCTGGGTATGCCAATAACCCATAACCTGCTTAAAATGATGAATGCTACTATCAGTGTGGACAGTAAAGTAGGTAAAGGCACTACTGTTACAGTTGTTTTACCACAGCAAATTGGAAGCAATGAGACACTGGGTATAGTAGTAGCCAAGCAACCAAGAAACTTTAATGTAAAAACACAATCAGTTTCAAAAAAGTTTTCATTTAAGCCGGAGCCTATGCCTTACGGACGTGTACTGGTGGTAGATGATGTAGATGTTAATATATATGTAGCTAAGGGATTACTTAGTCTCTATCACCTGCAAATTGATACCTGCACAAGTGGACAATCTGCTATACAAAAAATTGAGCGTGGAGAAATATACGATATAATTTTTATGGATCAAATGATGTCATATTTAAATGGTACTGAAACTACCTCTATTATTCGCCGGTTGGATTATAAGCATCCTATTGTAGCTTTAACTGCAAATGCTTTAGTGGGTCAGGCAGAAGAATTTTTATGTAATGGCTTTGACGGATTTTTATCAAAGCCTATTCAAAGTACACATTTAAATGCAGTGTTAAACAAATTTATAAGAGATAAATACATGCCAACGCTTGATGACTTTCATGCTATCAATCCTGCCGGTACCAATCTTTACGATGAAGCGAAATATACAAACATTGATGCATATTTTGATAACTATATAGAAGATTTGGGCATGTATAGAGAAATATGCAAAAACTTTGTTCGCAGTCAAAAAAATGTTATATCTAAAATAAATGAGGCAATTCAGATAAATGACATTAAAACGGCTCATCTTTTGGTGCATACGCTAAAAGGCTTGGCAGGGCTTATCCGTGAAAATGAACTTATAAATATTGCTGAAAAAACAGAGCTGGCACTTAGCAATGGTGCAATACCTGAAAATTTGCTGGCTTCACTGGATTTGAAACTTGAATTTGTGCTCTCTAAACTTGAAGCATTGTACGTAAATGAGGAATAGGGATAGTTATAATCTTCATATGCAGTAGGGAGGTTTTTTATGTTGATTATTTTGGCCTTTGACTTAGAGGCAGATAAAAATACATTTGAATATTTGTACGAAAAATATAAACGTTTATTATGGAGCAAAGCATTTGATATTTTAAAAGATCATGCCCTTGCTGAAGATGCTGTTAGTGAAGCCTTTATACGTGTATATCGGCATCTTCATAAAATCAAGGATCCCGATTCCAATCAAACCATTGCATTTTTGGTGACAATTGTTAAAAATATAGCTATAAACCTGTATCATCGCAAAAATAAAAGCCTTCCGGTTGATATTAATGAGCATGATCAAGTAGATAGCTTTAACTTGGAAGAATTTATCGCTTCAAAAGAAGAGGCATCACAAGCAATTAGCCTAATTGATAAGCTTAACGAAGATTTAAAGTCCGTTTTCCTGCTAAAATATGCCCATGACCTATCTCATAAGGAAATTGGTAAAATATTAAACATCAGCGAAAATAATGTCACCGTGAGATTACATAGGGCTAGAAAGAAATTAATGCAATTGATGAAGGAGGTGTAAGCGGCATGAAGCATATGCAAAATGACGAAAATTTACTAAAATCATTAGCTTTGCAATATGTTAATGAAACCGGAGCAAGATATCATTGTGAGCGTATAGCTTTAGAGCAAGAAGAACTACCTCTTGATCGCTTAGATGAAAAAATTTATGCTGCACTCTCTCATGAAAGAGCTATTGTAAAACGTCGAAAACGTTTAATGGTTTGGATGACAACCGCTGCATCCTTGCTGATTATTATTTTTACTGCATCATATCTTTTTAATAATGTTAGTAACGAGATTCCTGAAGCAACACAAATACCATCTCCGCCTATGATGGCAGCAGAACAGTCTCCATTAGAAATTGATTTTGTTTCGCTTTCAGCACCCGAAGGCTGGCAGATTATTTATACAGATCACGATGGAGATGTAACCATCTTCCATTTAGAAAGCAGATTTGGGGGCACTGTAGTTGTAAGTGCCGGACTCCCTATTTATGATTTAACCGGAAGTGCTTTTTGGCCTGTATTTATACAAGATGTACCCGCTTATTTGCTGGTAGAAAGCACACATAGCATTTTAATTTATGAGCAAGATGGTTTTCAATTTGTTCTTACCACACCTTATGACTATAGAGATTTAATTATGTTAGCAGGGTATTGGTTATAGGTAACGTGAGTTTACTTTTTCTTGCTATACTAAAAATCTATGTGGTATCATTATAGAAAAAACTGATAGGAGAACAAACTTTCATTAATATGTTTCTTAAACGACTAGAAATAGCAGGATTTAAATCCTTCCCGGATAAAATTAAATTAGACTTCCCTGCCGGTATTACCGCTGTGGTAGGTCCCAATGGCAGTGGTAAAAGTAACATTGGCGATGCTATACGCTGGGTAATGGGCGAGCAAAGTGTAAAAAGTTTGCGTGGCGCAAAAATGGAAGATGTCATCTTTGCCGGAACTCAACATAGAAAGCCTCTTGGGTATGCAGAGGTACATATGTTGATTGACAATGAAGAAGGTTTGCTACCCATAGCATTTAATGAAGTTACCGTCACTCGTAGAGTGTATCGCAGTGGAGAAAGCGAGTATCTTATAAATGGTGCCGGTTGCCGCATGAAGGATGTACACCGCCTTTTTATGGATACAGGGGTAGGGCGCGAAGGTTACTCTATAATAGGCCAGGGCAGGGTTGATGAAATATTAAGCACTCGCTCTGAAGATAGAAGGCATCTTTTTGAAGAAGCCGCAGGTATAGTAAAATACAAGACCCGTAGGCACGAGGCATTTCTAAAATTGGGAGCAGAAAAGGAGAATTTAGCCAGAGCTAAAGATCTCATTGATGAGCTTTCACTGCAAATGGAACCTCTTGCAGAACAGGCCGAGCAAGCAAAAATTTATTTGAATTTGCGGGAACAATATAAAACCCTCCATATCAATTTATTTTTAGAAGAAGTTCATGATTTAGACGAGCAAAAAGAAAAAATAAAAAATTCACTTGCTGTTGTATCACAGCAATCAGAAGATGAAAAAAAGAAACTTGAACATAATCAAAAACATTTAACTGAATTAAAAGAAGAAGAAGCCATAGCAGACAGCAACTATAAAGAAGCTAATCGCCAAATAATCCGGCAGGTAAGGTTAATAGAACAAACTGAAAGTGATCTGAAATTAGCAGAAGCTCAACAGCAGTACAATAATGCCAATATAAAACGAATTACAGACGAATTACAAAAACAGGAAAATGCTATAAATCAAAAAGAGGAAGAAAAGAAAAAAGAAGAGATTGACTGCAAAAATCTACAAGAAAGTATCCTCAGTGCCCAAGGCTTATTAAGGGAAAAAGAAGCGACATACAATGCATTAGAAGCCTCATTGTCAGAGCAAGAGTCTATATATGAAAATTATCAAAAAGAGATAATGGCTCATTCTCAAAAAGTTTCTGCTAAATGGGCAGAGTTGCAACAACAGGAAGCAACTGTCAAAACA
>WQVX01000061.1 GCA_009785615.1 Defluviitaleaceae bacterium
ACTCTTTCATAGATTTCCAAAGACTTATGATACCACTCCAAAGCCTTTGGGTAATCTCCCTGATCCTTATACACCCCCGCAATGTTATTATATGTAATGGCAGTGTTTGGATGGTCTACGCCCGATACCTTTTCATCTATTTTCAAAGCCTTATGATACAATTCCAAAGCCTTTAGGTAATCCCCCTGATTCTTATGCACCACCGCAATGTTATTATAGTTAGTGGCGATTTCTGGATATTCCAAGCCCAACACCTTTTCATTAATTTCTAAAGCCTTATGATGCCATTCCAAAGCCTTTGGGTAATCTCCCTGCTTCATATACACCAACGCAATGTTATTAAGTAATGCACCAATTTCATGTTTTTCAATATTGCAAATATAACCCATCACGGACTCAGCAATATTAAGGCGTACACGCACATCTGTATATATATCTGTATCTTTTATGTACTCATCACCCGCCATATACCTTACAATTGTTTCAACATCCTCGTATTGTATGCCTTCATCTTTGTATTGAAGCAACACAGCTTCTTTTACTATCGGATGCATTTCATAACCCGTTGCTGATGCGGATAGCCAGCCCGGTTTTGTCAGCTCGTATATATCCTTAGTACTGCAATCAAGCCATTTTTTTACCTCGGCAGGTATCTCAATACTTGGCATAAGTGCAAAATTTAGCAATATCCGTTTTTGCTCGTCGCTTACAGAAACAAGCTCAAACAGCCCCTTTAAGTGTTCAGCAATAGTCTGAGAAGCATCAGTATGGTCAGTTCTTACACTTGGATCTGGATACACCATCCCTTTTTCTTTTAAATCTGCTATATATTTTTCCAATGGATACCCGGGTGTGTTTGCTGCACGCGCCAGCAATTCTATTGAAAGTGTATGACATCTTACAAGGTTTACAATCTCGCGAACGTACTCTTTTTGCTTTCTTGCCTCATCGTATTTGTAGTATTTGTAAAAAATATTAATACATTGCTTTTCCGATAAAATATCTATTGGGAATGTCTCGAAACTGTTTATTTCATTCAACCTGGATGTCAATATCACATTTGCTTGAAGCCGTTTAATAAAATCCAGGTCATCATCGTTGGATACGTTATCAATAAAAATGATGGTGTCTTTTGTAGCATTCAACAGAAATTTTTTAATTTTTTTGTATCTGATATCTTTGTCTTTATCTTCATCATCGTCGAAAATAACAAATGAACCAAGTAGGCTTTTTTCTATGTCATGTTGAAACTCCACCCATGCGATATGTTTAAACTCATCTTTGACTTTGTGATATAAGGCTTTAGCAACGGTTGTTTTGCCAATGCCACCAAGCCCGTTAATAAGCGCAAGCTTGCGGTTTTGCTTGATTGCTTTGTATAGTTCTTTAACTATATCCTCCCGATGGATGAACGTGCCTAATGCAGGTGCCCCGGGAGTTAAATAGTGCGGGAAAGGGGAAGGCGGGTTCTTGCTTAAAAACTTTCTTTTGAAAAACGGATAAAATTTACCCATTGCAGCTAAACCAATACCGCTAAATATCCAGGTAATATGAAGTGCTATGTTATCAATTATGTTATTAAATATGTCACTCATCTGTGTACCCCCGTTATTATATGAAACCAATTCACTGTAATATTTGTCCGTATTATAGCAGGTTTTGTTGCAATTAGTAAATCATAAACTCTCAACTGTAAGCACTTTCTATGAGTTTATCCTAATAAAAAGGGAAGCGGTTGCTTTCAAATTTCATAAGTGGTATAATATTCCTAAAACAGACTTCTTCTGAAACCTGCTTGCGGCAGATTTTTGAGCGTTTTTTCGCTATGCACCACATCAAAAAATCGCACGCACCCAGAGGTGCGTAAGACTTTTTTGATGTGGTGCATAGCGGAAAATAAGCCAAAAATATGTTGCAATGAGGTTTCAAGAAGAGGTCTAATATAATAATCCGCTAGGGGTGCTTGCGCAATGTAGCGTAGGCTGAGATTTTACCCTTTGTACCTGCTCCGAATAATGTCGGCGAAGGAAAGCAAAAGTTTTTAAAACCTCTGCGGATAGTGAATCTAAGGAGGATTTTTTATGTCTAAAACTAAAATGTTAACCATTGCATCTTTCTGTACAGCTATGGCTTTTGTACTTAATCAAATTTCGGTGTACCGTATGCCTATGGGCGGGTCTATTACCCCTTTTAGTATGTTGTTTATTGTATTGGCAGGATATTTGCTTGGCCCTTTATATGGAGTTTTGTCCGGTGTGGCCTTGGGTCTTTTGGATACAATTACCGGGGCTTATATAGTACATCCTTTGCAGTATATTTTGGACTATATATTAGGCTTTGGTGCATTGGGCTTGTCAGGATTCTTTAGAAAAATGAAATTTGGTTTGTATATCGGCTATGTGGTTGGAGTGCTTGGACGTTTTATAATGGTATTCCTCTCGGGTTATTTCTTTTTCTATATGTTTGCAGGAGATTATCACCCGGCTTTGTTTTCTTTCCTTTATAATATTACCTACATTGGGCCTGAAATGATTATTACGTTGATTGTAATTAGCATTCCGGCCGTTAGGATAGCTATTGATAGGATGAAGATGGAGACATCCAAAGGATAACGTACAGGTTATCCAACCGATTTTAAACAGGCTCTTAGCAGTCAATCGGTGACAAAATAAGATCGGTTGACTGCCGTTGCTAACAAGAATTATCCCTTAAAATTAAAATGCTGTAGATTTGTACAAACAAGTGCTTGACATTTTAAAAAAAAATTAGTATAATAAATTTCGTTAGTGGGAAGTGAGTATTGAATTTTCAGACAAGGAAGTGTATATATGCCTAAACCTAAAAGAGGAAGAGGTATTAAATCAAATTCCGGCTGGCGCGGCACATGCCCTTTATGTAAGCGCACCGGTGTAAAGCTTTTATGGGAAAAAGCTGTTGAAGGCGATAAAAAGACAGTTTGCAAGCAATGTGGTAGTAATTAAAGAGAGTTGTTAATGTAATGGCCCGTTGGTCAAACGGCTAAGACACGGCCCTTTCACGGCTGAGATAAGGGTTCGATTCCCTTACGGGTCAATTTGCTTTTTATAGCAATTCCAATTGACATTAACATGTTTACGTGTTGATGCAAGCGGAAATTGCGCCCCCTTCGCCGATACAAAGCATATTAGTGCGAAGTAGAGGTACTATATCGTATTGCCGACGTGGCTCAATTGGCAGAGCAGCTGACTTGTAATCAGCAGGTTACCGGTTCAAGTCCGGTTGTCGGCTTTGGTGTAACAAAAGCTTCCGGGGACTTTCTCGGAAGCTTTTTTGTTTTGCAAAATTTAGCGAATATATAAAAATCAAAAAATATTTTATTGTAGAAGGAATGACCTTACATATGCATATGCGAAAAATGCTAACTGTTATAAGTGGGATATTATTGCTTCACTTGATATATGTATTTTTTCGTTCAGGGATAGGCAGTAATACATTTTTGCTAAACCTGGGGCTTTTCCTGGGAGTAGCAACATATACCATTTTTTATGAACAATTGCAAAAAATAAAATGGATACGCTATGCTACCTTTATTTTTTTAATTATGTATATGGGACTTGGTGCTTTTGCAATGGTTTATGGACGGTGGGACACAGTCACTTTTCAAGAAGATGTTGCCATAGTATTAGGTACCGGTTTGCGAGGCGAAAGCCCCTCCACAACTTTACAACATAGGCTGGATATGGCTGTATTATATCATTATCGAAATCCTGAAGCACTTATTATTGTATCAGGAGGGCAAGGGTCCGGAAATGTTATAACAGAGGCTTTGGCTATGGCTCGATATTTGGAAGCTGCCGGGGTGCCACCGGAATTAATTATTCAAGAAGATAATTCTCACTCTACATATCAAAACATGCGCTATTCTATGCTGATACTAGAAAGACTTTTTGTATCAGATCCAAAAGTGGTGGTAATTACTAATGATTTTCATATTTATAGGTCAATGAGATTTACGCGGATAGTAGGGATGGATAATGCAACAAGCTTTCATGGAGATACGCCCCTGCTTGCTTTGCCGGGAGCGTTGATACGAGAGGTGGCCGCTATTGTTAAAATGTGGGCAATCGGAACTTAAAAGCCCTCTGCCTGATAAAGAAAACAGTCTGTCGTATGATCATTTACCATGCCCGTAGCTTGCATATATGCATAGATTATGGTGGATCCCACAAATTTGAATCCCATCTTTTTTAAATCTTTGCTTATCTTATCTGAAATAGGTGTAGTTGCCGGCATGTCCTCAAGCTTTTCCCAATGTCCTATGATAGGCTTGTTGTCTACATATTCCCAAATGAATTTGTCGAAACTGCCGTATTTTTCAGCAATATTAAGGAATAGCTTGGCATTAGTTATAGCAGAGTTGATTTTCAAACGATTTCGGATTATACCTTCATTTGCCATGAGTTCTTGAATTTTTGCATCATCGTAATGGATAATCTTATTGGGATCGAACCCATCAAACACTTTGCGGTAGGTTTCTCGTTTTTTAAGAACAGTTAGCCATGAAAGACCCGCCTGCGCACCTTCTAAAATTAGCATTTCAAATAACTTTATGTCATCATGCACAGGCCGTCCCCATTCGTTATCGTGGTAATCATAGAATATTTGTGATTCTTCGGCCCATTTGCATCTGATTTTATCGCTCATGTGGTTCTCCTTCTTTGTTCATATCTTCTTAATTACAAATGATTTTTTGAAATTTTCTGTCCTTTATTTTGTATGGTTTTTCGTAAATGCTCCGGCTCAAGTACTTCTATATACTCCCCAAAGGACAGTATAAAACTATATACCCAATTATCTTCGGGATACGTTACGGTTGCGATAAAGTTACCGTCCGGCTGTATATCAACCATGTTTTCTTCAAATTCATCAAATATCCGATAAGTCATTTCCGAAGCAATGCGAAGTTTTATGGTTATATCCTTCCGCTTTTGCGGCTGGTTTTCGGCAGAATTATCAGGTATGGAGAGCAAATCCCGTTTGGTAAAATGCTCGTTAGTCACTACCGGGTTTCTCATTCGTGTTAATTTATATAACCTTATGTCCTGCTTAGTTAGGCAAAAACCTTTGAGATACCATGCCCCGGATTTAAACCAAAGCTGTATAGGCTCAATGCGCTTGAAGCTTTCTTCGCCGGAGCTATTATAATAATTAAACTCGACGATCTTTTGTTCCAGTATAGCACTTTTAAAGCTATTGAAATAATCGTTTGTGTAACCCCAATCAGAAAAATCTACCTCAAGCCAATTTGCGGCTGTTTTATTGAATATGGTAGATAACTTATTTAATACTTGATTAGTTTCATTTGCTTTAACGTGAGATAAACCATGTAATGCTGCAAGAATCTCATTTTGTTCTTGCTCGCTTAAAATTGACTTGTTCAATACAAAATCCGGTAGCAGACTAATGCCGCCGCCCTTGCCCTTTTCAGTATAAACGGGAATCCCTGATAAACTTAACGTGTCTATGTCGCGGTAAATTGTCCGTGTTGAAACTCCAAACTGATCCGCAAGTTCCCTTGCTAATACACTCTTTTTGTTCATCAAAATATAAATTATTCCAAATAGTCGATATGACTGCATGTTTGATCACCCTCAAACAATTATATCATAATAATATGACATGAGTGTGTCACATTTAAACTCTTATACAGAAAAGACACAGGCAAGTTTGTATTGTCTGTATCTTGTGATATAATATTAGCATCTATGGAGGTGTTTAATATTATGAAGCAAAAATTTATACCGCTTGAAAAGCAATCAAAGCAAAAGCAGAAGGAATTTAACGCAAAACAGCGTAGAGATTGGGGAAGTTTAAACCCTATCACCAGAAAAACTGATAATGCCAAAGTGTACAATCGCAAAGAATCCAAACAACGGTGGTCAGAGCATGAGCCGTGTTTGGATTTTTTAATTTATTTTCACGAAGCAACTCACTCAACTGCTTCCCAAATCAATCTTCCCATTTCTTTAGTGCCAACCACATATGCCTTTTCTGATAAAATATCCTCAGTGCGAGCATCAGAAGATAAAACTTCTGCCACTGCTTTTTCAATTGCAGAAGCCTCTTGAGAAAGTCCGAAGGAATACCTAAGCATCATAGCAGCCGATAAGATAGCGGCGATAGGGTTAGCCTTGTTTTGGCCTGCTATGTCCGGTGCAGAGCCATGGATGGGTTCATATATTCCCACACCACCATTGTTTATGCCGGCTGATGGCAACATACCTATAGATCCCGTAATTTGACTTACTATACCGGAAAGAATATCTCCAAACATATTGGTGGTAACAATTACGTCAAAATGGCTTGGATTTTTTATCAATTGCATACAGGCATTATCTACATACATGTGATCCAATTTTACGTCAGGATAATCATTTGCAACTTCCAAAATTACTTCCCTCCACAAACGGGAAGATTCCAGAATATTAGCTTTGTCAACATTGGTTACGCGGCTTTTACGGCTGCGAGCTATATCAAAAGCTGTTATTGCAATACGCCTTACTTCTTCTGTTGTATACAATTCTGTGTCCCAAGCGGCAAAACCAAGTTCTGTATCTTTACGGCCATAGTCACCAAAGTATATTCCGCCTGTTAATTCTCGTACTATCATTATGTTGATGCCCAAAGCGGCAATGTCCGGCCTAAGTGGGCAAATTTCCTTTAACGGTTCATGAAGTATAGCCGGGCATAAGTTAGCGTACAGCCCTAAAGCGCGTCGTAGTTCAAGAAGGGCACGTTTTGGTTTCATATGATCCGAAAGCGCGTCCTGCTTACAATCTCCAACGGCACCTAGTAATATTGAGTCACTATCCTTACATACTTTTAAAGTTTCTTTGGGCAAAGGTTCACCAATTTCATCTATGGCTACACTGCCGGCTTGTACCTCTATAAAAGTAAATTTGTGCCTGTAAAGTTTACTGACTTTTTCTAGTATTTTGATAGCTTCTGCCAGTACCTCCGGCCCAATACCATCACCGGGTATAGTCGCTATTTTATATTCTGTCACCTGCGACACTCCTAACTTCTTTTGTATAAGCTTTACTTTTTACAAGCAAGTTTTTTGCCAAGCCATAACCCGACAATAAGGCATTTTAGTCCTGTTAATATAATAAATAATATCAACGAAAAAATCAGCGCATTCTTGCGTTCTGTAGAAATCATAATGCTTTCGCGTTGTTCTGTATTCATAATTATCACCCTTCTGTATAAGTTTTTTTGTAATGGCTACGTACTTAGGTTATTATTTTACGTATGGAGGCACCAACGGCTTCTATGGGATGCTCTGATTCTAAGCGTCTGCGAGCATTAAAGTTAGGGCGGTTAGCTTGATTTTCTAAAATCCAATTTCTTGCAAATGTTCCGTCCTGAACTTCTTTCAAAATTTTACGCATTTCTTCTCGTACTTGATCGTTGATGATACGTTTACCTGCACTATAATCCCCGTATTCTGCTGTATCACTAATGGCATTACGCATAAAAGTAAGCCCGCCTTTGTTTACCAAATCTATTATTAGCTTCATTTCATGTAAGCATTCAAAATAGGCGTTTTCCGGAGAATATCCTGCTTCTACTAAAGTATCAAACCCGGCTTTCATTAGCTCTGATACTCCGCCGCACAGCACAGCTTGTTCACCAAAGAGATCTGTTTCTGTTTCTTCTCTAAATGTAGTTTCTATAATCCCTATACGAGAAGAACCAATTCCTGCTGCATATGCTAAAGCTATATCCATTGTATCGCCGGTTGAATCCTGATGAATTGCAACCAAAGCAGGAACGCCGGTGCCTTCTGTATATTGGCTGCGTACCGCAGGCCCCGGGCCTTTAGGTGCGACCATAAATACATTGATATCCGGCTCAGGCACAATTTGACCATAGTGAATATTAAAGCCGTGAGCAAATGCCAAATATTTACCGGAAGTAAGGTTGGACTTGATCTCTTCATTATAAATCTTATTTTGAAGTTCATCCGGAAGTAAAATCATAATAACCTGAGCCATTTTGACAGCCTCAGCAACTGTTGCTACCTCTAACCCTGCTTCTTCTGCTTTTTTCCAAGATTTGCTTCCATTATAAAGTCCTACAACTACATTAACTCCGGATTCGTGCAAATTTAAAGCGTGGGCGTGACCTTGGCTTCCATATCCGATTACTGCAACTTTTTTTCCTTTTAATAGTTCAAGTTTACAATCTTCTTGGTGATACACTTTTGCCATAACAGATCCCTCTCTTTACTTTTTATGCTGATTTTCAAAAAGTTCATAAAAAAACCGTCCTGCAAGCCTCAGCTATAGGGACGGAGATTAATCCACACTGTACCACCCTAATTGCATTACAGAAAAGCGACATATTTTTACAGTTTAAAACTGACTGTCAATAATAGGGCTGATTATTAATTCTTTATTTACTTTAATTGTTATTATTAATTTTGGAAAATTGTAACACAGGAAATTTTCCTTGTCAAATTTCCGCGGAAATTTTCAGGGGAATTAAAAACCTGCGGTCAAAAGTGGTTAGTAAACCTTAATTTAATCGCAATGCGCAACCGGTAACAAAATGAGACAGGTTGGGTGATCGAACAAGGAATATTTTGTATAAGAATGATATCAAATTGGAAAGGATAATACCAAAGAAAAGAGGAACTTTGACTATGGGACGCAACAATTTTTTTGAAGGATGGTACTATAAACATTACGCAAATGGAAAATCATTAGCTGTAATTCCCGGATGTGCCTCAGATGGTGCTTTTGTGCTGGTAGTGACAAACGACAGGTCGTATCATATACCGTATCCATTATCAGAATATCGCGATAATGACACCCTTCAAGTAGGTGATAATACTTTTACATCTTCAGGTGTGACTCTTAACATTTGCCACCCGGAGCTAACTTTGACAGGTGAGATCACATACACAAATCTTACCCCTATTTGCAGTGATATTATGGGACCCTTTAGATTTTTTCCAATGGAATGCAGTCATGGGGTTGTTAGTATGAGCCATTCACTTTGCGGGACAATAAAACTAAATGGAGAAGAGCAAGATTATACCGACGGCAAGGGCTATATTGAATCAGACAGTGGCAGATCTTTCCCCAAGTGGTATACATGGGTACAGTGTAATGACTTTGGGCAAAACTGCTCAATTATGGCTTCTGTAGCAAGAATTCCGTTTTATGGCCTAAGATTTTGGGGTTGCATTTGCGTTGTGTGGCTAAATGAGCGAGAATATCGGCTTGCAACTTACAATGGGGTAAAAATACTGAAATGCGACCGTGGTATACTTGAGCTTAAACAAGGAAAATATCGTCTAATTATTACTGTTGATGAACAAATTGCACAAGAGCTTCCTGCTCCTAAACTTGGTAAAATGCAGCATTTTATCCGCGAAACCTTATCTTGTCCTTCTCGGTTTCGATTTATGGAGGGGGATAATTGCCTGTTTGACGAAAAAAGCGATAACGCAAGCTATGAATATATGATGCATCAAAAATAGTTTCTATTGAATATGCCTCCCGGGTATGATAGGATTTGCTTATGAAAAATTTGGGTTAAATTTAAGAGCCTGTTCAAAAATTCAGCTTAAATGACTCGCTATATATATTGAGGAGGATCATGTATGAAAAGAAAGCCTTTGTTGTTAGAAAAATGGGACTACATTGTACTATTAGGAGAATCCGGCGGAGGCAAAGGAACTTTAGTAAAAAATATAAAGCATTACTGGCTACCGGAGTTAAGCTCAGCCAGTATGGGCGATATATTTAGAAAAAAAGCTGCTGAAGATCCGGCAATCAAAAAATTGACTGATCAAGGAATTTTGATAGACGATGAAATTACCTTTGGGGTTTTTCGGGAGTTTGCAGAGTCAAGTCAACCGGGTTTGGTAGATGGATTCCCCAGAAATCGTCAGCAGACTATTGAATTAATTAGATTTGTTAAAGAAAAAGGCTGGCGTGTGTTGGTAATAGACATCCATTGCTCGGTAGAAAAGATTATTGAACGTTTGCTTGCGCGTAATCGGCCGGATGATAAGCTAAATATTATCTACAAACGCCACACCGACCATATGTACTTACATCCATTGGTTATGGAAGAGATTAGAACCCGCCCGGACCTTTTTGATATCATTCAAATAAATGGAGACTATGGTTCAGAAATTGCTTTTACAAACTTTTTATTGTCTGTGCTGCGTTTGGTTGATATGCTCTATTTTTATGATATGAGCAATGTTGAAACTACTTTTAGCGCACAGGAAAGCGAGGCAACAATTAACCCCGCTATAAATAGGTGGATATGTGGATTTTTACATGATATTCAAGAAAAGATTGTTTGCAGTAAGTCTTAAAAAATATGATGCCACGGTGAATGAACATCGCCGCGGCTTATTTTTTTGCAGTAAACTACCCCGCGGCAAGGCGAAATTTTGTATGAATAAATCTTCAAAACTTTCAATTTAGAGCAAAACATGTTAATATATCTATAGGTTTTTAACGGGGAAATACGCTACTTGAAAATCTAAAAAGGAAGGGATAGATGCATTATGAAGAAGTTTATTAAAAGGCTGGTATCCGCTTTCGTTGCGATTGTTTTGAGCATGTCCGGTGTATCCGGTAGTTTAATTGACGTTTTTGCAACCCAAGGATTTGAAGTTGTAGCAGCTTCAAGCGGTGTAACGGTGACTGTTAATCATCCCGGCTACAGTTTTATAGTAGATTCAAACTATCGGGTTCCGCCTCATGTAGCTTTAGAGTTGACAAATCATTCAGATGTAGTGATTGAACATCTTGAGGCACATTTTTATACCGGAAATATTTTTCAGATAACGCGGACATTCAGCCCCGGTCTTGATGGTACTCCATATAATCCTCATAATCAAATTCCATCTGATCCACCTGAGTTTGATGGTGAAGTCCCTATAGTAAATATTCGTGTTGGCCCGGCAGTTGGCTTAGCTGCGGGTACCCATACCGACACGTTAATAATTACAAGGGGATTAATAGGCGGTGATCGTGAGGTAATTGTGGAAGTTCCGCTTACAGTCACAGTAAATCCGCATCCCGGTGTTGCTCCATCAATTTGGTCTTGGAATTTTGGTATTATTCAAGAAGGCTTTGGCCACTCAACAATTGTTAATGCGCCAAATAGTGCCGGGCCAAGGCAGGTTAATTTAACAAACCTTAGTACTTCCACATCTATTTATCTTGATACTGCAAATTTTGTGTTTGATGGGGGTGCTAACTCTCCATTTTATATCATAAGGGATGTTAGTGAAGGCACATCTACGGCATATGCTGTAGGAGATGTTGCATATATTATTCCGCCCGGTCAAACAGCAAACATACGTATTGGGGTAAGACCCGGTCTTACGGCACAAAATGAACCTTATGCAGACTATCTCAGACTGGTTGGCTCTGCTAATTTTCAGACAGGGACAACAGGAGCTATTAGGTTTCAAGTTACTGTGCGAGAGCGGGATGAAGTTCGTTTAACACTCCCTCCGGCACTTACAACTCCTTTTGAATTTCCGGAACGTGGACAAGGTTACGCAGCTTTTGTTAACGCTGTAATTGCTGCCACTACAAATAACCCGGAAAGCAATAATACAAGGCAATTTAATTTAGTTAACCCCTCTGCAACACGTATTATGAGCCTTACAGCAGAATTTGACTATGGTACAGCCTTTGAATTAATACGCTTTGAAGGAGAAGCAAATGGTGACTTCCTTCGTTTGGGTACAAGTACAGGATTAACCGTTACTGATGCTAACCGATGGCTTAGCTACGTGCCTCCTAATGGGACAGTAAATATACGGATGAGACCTGTACCCGGCCTGGAACCGGGGTTGTATACTGATACTTTGCGTATTTTCAGTGGCTTTGGTGCAGGAAGAGAAGAAATATTGGAGCTACCTGTTCAATTTAACGTTGTTGCAAGGGCTAGCGGCTTTGAAATTATGGTAAGGGCATCCAGATCTCCCGGTTCTCCGGATGAAAACTTTATATTTGACACAAGAGATTACATAAGATGGCCTGTTGTTGAAGGCGACCCTTTTGTCACTGATTCTATAATATTCTCCAGCAGAAGATTTGGTTATGGAGCATTTTCTAATTCAGAAAATATTAGTGGTGTAGGTTTGCCATATAGTCACCGTGCGATATTTGTAACTAACCTGAGTACTAATTCTGCCATAGAAGGACTAACTGCAAGCTGGAGATATGATAATAATGACTTTGAAATAACTCGTGACATAAGTAGGGGGCCCGGTGTAATTGCTATATCTAATTCTGTACCCATTACCAGAATGGAAGCAAATAACGCTAATGCTGCTCTTACTGTTGGAACAATTAATATTCTGGTGCGCCCCCGCCAAGGGCTGACAGTAGGCACTCATATTAATGTGCTTGAAATACGCGGTTACAATGACTTTGCTGTGTATATACCGGTTCAATTTACTGTTACGGGAACACCGCCGGTCGTTTCAATAAGCCCCGGCACACATGTTTTTGATTCACGGCAGCTTGGTTATGCCTTTCCTGTACCTACCGGTACTATACGTGCCGACTTCGCAGCCGGATGGCAAGAATTTCTTATTGCTAACAACACTACCCAAAATTTTACCGATTTGAGGGTTGAATGGGTACAGGGCAATGTTTTTATGGAAGTGCGAAGTTTTTCGCGGAATAATGTAACTAACCATGCTGCTACTACAGCAGACCACAGATATTTAAACTCACGTATCCATTCCACCAGTACCAACCCACATATACTTGGCCTACGTATATGGCCTGTAAATGGGCTGGGCGTTGGCGTTCATAGTGATACTATGCGTATTATGGGGCGTATTCCCGGTTCCACTGAAGAGATTGAGCTTACCAGGGCACGGCTATACTTTGAAGTAATAGAAATACCTCCAAACTGGCCTGCTGATTTTACTGTGCAGCCGGATACTGAATGGGAATTTATGTCGCGCCTGGTTAGATATACAATACCTAATGATAATACCGGCTGGGTAAGATTTGCATTTACTAATACAAGAATAGGAAACACTAATATTAACCGCATAACTAATCTTCAAGCTACTTTGGAAGCCGGAGAAGGCACTTTTTTTAGAACGCATACTCCCTTGTCCTCAAATCAGATAAGTGCAAATAACAGTGGTACAGCATCTGCAAATATTCATATATGGCCACAACTTGGGCTTCTTCCCGGAACTCATGAGGATACTTTAGTTGTTACAGGTTATCGTGAAAATGTACCGTTTGAAATAAGAATACCGCTTTCTTTTACGGTGTATCAGGCAGATTTTAGTGTACGAGCTTTTGGGCGAAATTATACAGAAGCAGAAGCACGTACCAATAACACATATTTTCATTGGCATCCAAGGCATTATGGCGCAACACGCGGTAGTGCGCTATGGGGAACAGTAGAGGAAGGTGTTTCGGTTGCAATACGCCCTGTAGAATTCATTTTTACAAACAATACCGGGGCTACTGTAACTGTAAGGTCAACCCACCCTGACCATGCCGCAGATACTAACCTTTTTAGAACTAACTATTTTTCCGTAAGCCGTGCGTTAAGGTATCAAACAATGGAAAACCCTGATGTTACCTCAAATATAACAACGGTTATACTACCGGGGGCAAGTGTTGGTCTTTGGCTTCAGCCGGCATATAGATTGCCCGCAGGGCAACACTATTATGATACATTTACATTAACAGATATAAATGGAGTGGCACTTGCGACTGTAGATTTGTACTATACTGTATTTGCGTGGGAAGGGCTTGGTGTTTTCCTGAGAGGCGAACCCGGGGTTGTATGGCCTGTTTATCCCATGAGATCAGAGATACATTGGCCTGTTGCATCAACACCGGGTGGAGTGCGCCCGGCACCTTATGTAATACCACGTTCAGGCGGAGGTACCGTTGACACTGTTATAAAAGCACCTGTAGAACTACCTGTCTTTGAATTTCCTTCACTTAATCAAGGGTATACACAACCGGCATATAGCTTGTTATATATGAGTATTCCTTATGGAGAATATGAGCATCCAACATGGGGAACACTCTCGCTTAGACAAGCTCCCGGATATCTCAATATGTATTTTAGCGGCCCGGATGGTTTAGGCTTGGAGGGTTCACTGGCAGGTGAATCAAATTACTTTGACTTTGTTCATGCAAGAGCATCCCAAAGCGGGCCAACATTGTTAACAGAACCACGCCATGTTATTTCAGTTCGCCCAAAAGCGAATTTGCCGGTGGGAGTATATGAAGATGTGCTGGTGTTTCATAATACAGCAACATCTGTGCAACGTATAGTTGTATATGTTCCCGTGCGCTTTGAGGTATTGCCTCATGAAATCGAAGTTTACCTAGGTACAGAGAGATTGCCAAGGCTGGCAAATCAGCCGGGAGACCACCCTAATACTGTTCGAGTACATCATACGTTTGCGAATATGCCAAGAGGCTATGTAGCATTACCACGCCATGCTGCCAATATTGACATTGTAAACTTGGGCACCAGCAGTATTTATGGGATAACGGCACAATTTATATATGGTCAAAATGCTTTTGGTATCATGGATCCACCGGGATTCACCGGCACTGTACTACGTCCACCGGGGTCTACTACTCAGATATTAGGATCTTCTCCGGATGGTCGGTTAAGTATAAGCTTGTGGCCAAGAAATATGTTGGAACCAAGTGACTATGAAGGTATAGTACGAATTAGCAATGGTGCTGATTTCCATGTATATATACACCTAAGCTTCCATGTAGATGCACGTGCTGTAAGCTTCCCGGATCCGGTTATTTTTGAGCCTGTGTTTATAGGATATTGGCCTGAAAATGATGAGTTTGAACGAATACAAATTGAGTTTGAAAGTACAGAACCGGTTCATGCTATAATAGGGGTTGAAATAGCTGATTTGGGCATAAATTCACCTTTCAGAATAGTAGAAATGGTGCGCCGTGTTCCCGGCTCCGGAGGAACCCATACTTACGAACCTTGGGATAACAATGTTTTAGGACCTCGTGACATTATAGTTGTTACCGTCACCATAAATGAAGATTTTGACGATCTTACTACGTATGCCCGTGTTCATACGGATGCATTAGTTCTTACCGGCCCTGACCTTATACGTACAGTGCCCATGACTTTTGCAGTACTTGAAGTTTCTGCCGAAACAACCGCACCGGGTATTGGCATTACAACGCATATGAATGTAATACCACTTCCGCCACAATCAGTTGGTTATGCTGCTGTTACACCTGTGGGTATCCGTATAAGAAATACAAGCCCTATTGCATTTACCAATCTTTCTGCCGGGGCACTGCCTAATGGTTCGGATTTCCGAATCGCAACTTCGCTGGACAATCGTAATATCCAACCGGGAGAATATGGTACTATATATGTATATCCAAGAACCGACCTTCCAATAGGTACGCATTCTGATGTCTTGACTTTCACAGGGGACAGAAACTTTACTCTGGAAGTTGGAATAAGTTTTGAAGTGTATGGGATCATAGTTGAGGTGTTGGGGTACAATGATCCGCCAAGAGCACAAAGACCTTCAAGGCTCATCGATCCGATATGGTTGACGGCCGGAATAGCACCTGATCAAATTCCTCCTCTTACTCGTGTAGTAGGCTATCAAACTGTTGATGCTGCGCCATTTGTGGTTTCTTTAATGGATCTTAGCCCCACACGGTTTGAAAATTTCAGAGTAAGAATAGAAGGTGCCAACGCAAGCGCGTTTACAATTGCAAACATTGGTAACTTCCCTGCTCTTTTAACAGCAGATGATAATGTAAGTATTCGTGTTTTACCTGTATTAGGCTTACCGGTAGGGACATACACGGCTGAGCTTGTACTCTTTGACGATGGACATAATATTGTATTGACGAGAGTTCCGCTTTTCTTTCAAGTTGAGCCGGAACAAGAAATTGAGTGGTTTGGTGAAAATGATTTTGGCACAAGAGTATACGAGTACAGTCCTGTGCCAACCAATAGGATTACATTCAGAAATTTAGGTATAAATGATGTGCAAAATCTTGTTACGTATATCAGAACATCAGGAGGAAATGATGCCGGCTTTGAAATAATAACAGACATCTCTTCAACTACTGTTTTGGGAACTGCCGGAGGTCATATTCAAGGATGCGAATGTGTTGGTTGTCCAAATACTGCATGGGTATATGTTAGGCCAAAAACCGGCTTGCCTGCGGGAATATACCGTGAATATCTTGTACTTCGCGGAGTTATTAATCCGGGTGGTGGAGATGCTTACATTTCTGTTCCTCTATATTTTGAGGTTACAGATGAGCGAAGCCCGGTTATCTACCCCCTCCATCCACTTTCATTAGAAAGCGTGACAGTACCGGTTGGAGACCCCGGGGATTTCCATGCACTAACAGTTAGCGTTATTGCTCCTGAAGGTGGCAATTTTAGCTTCCGTTGGCAAAGAGCAACATCAAATGACGGCCCATTTGAATATATTGCAGGGCCGGCAAGCATAATATTAGAAGCTCCAATAACTTTAAACGCTTCAATAGATCAAGTTGGTATAACTTTTTATAGGGTAGTAGTGACCAATACTTGGACTGAAGGCGGCGTTGAAAGAACAGCAAGTACCACAAGTAACATTGCATTTGTTAATGTTATTGATCCGGAAGATGCTGAAACACCGGTAATCCTTGATCATTGGCCAAGTGCAACATTGCCTTTGGGAAATATTGGTGAAATTCATATGCTGACAGTAATGACAATAACACCTGCAAATGGTATACTAAGCTTTCAGTGGCAAAGAGCGGATGCTCCTGATGGAACATTTGTGAATATCGGTACCGCAACCAATGGAAGTATAGATGCCGATGGACGGACATATGCAACTTTTGGTGCTCCAATAGATGCAGTTGGAAGAACCTATTACAGGGTACTGGTAACTAACTACTTGTCCGGGGCAACCGGAAATGAAACAGCCTACGCTACAAGCAATATTGTTCATGTACAAGTAGAAATACGGGTTCCAACAAGCATAGTAATAATCCCGGAATATCTAACCCCGGATCATTTGGAGCTTGAACAAGGTGACTTGTATTCATTTGCTGCAAGAGTGTATGACCAATTTGATGATTTATATGCTAACCAAAACGTAACTTGGTTGCTTGCTCCAAACCCGGTATTGTTAGATGCTGGCACAAGCGTAATAAATGGTAACGTGCAAATTGGAACTAACCAAGAAGAGGGGATGTTAATTTTGACTGTGACTTCTGCGGCAAACAATGATCTTTCCGCTTCTTCGGATATTGAAGTGGTTACGCGCCGCGAACCTGCAAGAATTGTAACTCACCCTACAGATCAAACTGTAAATGAAGGTGAGACTGCGATATTTACTGTTGTAGTGGCCGGACATCCAACCCCAACGATACAATGGCAAGTATGGAATGACGGACTCAATCAATGGCAGGATATCCCGGGTGCAACCGGTGTTGAATTAGTATTGCCATTGACGCTGGCCAATGTCACTTCAAATATGAATGGTAATCAATATCGGGCTGTAGCATGGAATGAACTAAACGTCAGTCCTTCCAGGGTAGAATCTAATTCTGCAAGATTATGGGTAAATAGTGCGCCAACCATAACAGGGTCATTGGAAATGAATCTCATGGAAGGATATGCCGCCACACATTCACCAAGTTTCACTATTACAGGAAATCCGGTGCCTAGCGTGACTTTAAGTAGTGCGTATAGTCAAATCACCTGGAATAATACTGAAAATAGGTTTGATATAGCGGCCGGGTTAGCAGTAGGGACTTATATGGTTACAATTACGGCAGACAATGGAATAGATCCATTTGATACGCTTACCTTCACAATTATTGTAATACCAACTACTCCAGCCCTACAGCCGGTTATTACTCAGCAGCCGGATTTCATTCAGACAGATGTGAATGAAGTGCATACTCTTTCAGTAGTAGCTAACTCTCCGGATGGTGGAACCTTAACATTCCAATGGCAGAGAGCTATAGGTTTCTTTGGCACAGACTTTAATAATATCACTGATGCAACAGCAGCAACTCACAGTCCGGATACATCCGAAGCGGGTAGTGCAAATCTTTACCGAGTTGTTATAACTAATACCAATGCATATGGTAATACAGCAACGATTATAAGTAGAACAGTGGGTGTATTGGTATTTGGAGCAGGTTCAGCACCATCATCAATTCCGGTGCCGGAACCAGACCAAATACCAGCGGTAAAGCCGGAACCGGAACCGACGCCGGAACCTGAGCCAACTCCGGAACCTGAGCCAACTCCGGAACCTGAACCAATGCCGGAACCTGAGCCAACTCCGGAACCTGAGCCAACTCCGGCACCTGAGCCGACTCCGGAACCTGAGCCAACTC
>WQVX01000062.1 GCA_009785615.1 Defluviitaleaceae bacterium
AATTCAAGTGCCTTGGTGTACTCTCCCTGCCTAGCATACACAAAAGCAATGTTATTATAGGAAGTGGCGGTGTCCGGATGGTCTAAGCCCAACACCTTTTCATAGATTTTCATAGCCTTATCATACAATTCAAGTGCCTTGCCGTACTCTCCCTGACTAGTATACACACCCGCAATGTTATTATAGGAAAAGGCGGTGTCCGGATGGTCAAAGCCCAACATCTTTTCACAGATTTTCAATGCCGTATCATACAATTCAAGTGCCTTGGTGTACTCTCCCTGCCTAGCATACACAAAAGCAATGTTATTATAGGAAGTGGCGGTGTCCGGATGGTCTAAGCCCAACACCTTTTCACGGATAACCAAAGCCTTATCATACAATTCAAGTGCCTTGCCGTACTCTCCCTGACTATCATACACAGCCGCAATGTTATTATAGGAAGTGGCGGTGTCCGGATGGTCTAAGCCCAACACCTTTTCACGGATTTTCATAGTCTTTTCATACAATTCAAGTGCCTTGCCGTACTCTCCCTGACTAGTATACACACCCGCAATGTTATTATAGGAAGTGGCGGTGGATGGATGATCTAAGCCCAACACCTTTTCACGGATTTTTATAGCCCTTTCATACAATTCCAACGATTGGCTGTAGTTTCCAAGGTTGTCAAATCCAAAACCGCCCCGATTATATAAATATGCAATTTTTTCTTGATACTCGTCATCAGTCAGCTTTGTTTCAATAGTATTTAAACATGACTCCACATGTGGCGTTTGCTTTAAAAATCTATTATGGGACTCAATATCTCCGTATTCAAAATCATATGTCTTATAAAAAAGTGATAAACAGCATAGCATCCATAGTTGATCATGCTCTATTTTATCACGTACAACTTCCTGCAACAGTCGGTGCATGGAATACCCATTTCCATCCTCTTGCTTTTTCAAAAGGGAATACTTTGTTAACTGCCTCCAAATTTTATTGTTTTCCAGCCCATTTTGCAGGGCTTCATCCAGTGGCGAGGGCAACAACTCTGCGCCTTCATTAAACAATTCTTTGTAAATATTTTCAGGTGCCATGTATGCACACAAGTACAATAACTGCTGAGCCGCTTCCAAATCTATCTTATCAATAGAAATATTCATCGTTTCTGTAAGCGTTTTACTATAATCCATTACGCCTTCAGCATCATCCAGTGGTTTAAGTCCATACTCATGCAGCAAAAGCAAATACTCTGCATATGTAATCTCGCCGGCTACTATATAGGCCGCTGCTTGCTCTAAAGCTAACGGAAGATAACCCAAGCGGTTAGCTATTTTTGTGGCATTTTCGTTTTGATCCGACCGGTTAGCTATTCCTGTACGGCTCTCTAAAAAGGAAATGGCTTCTTCTTCTGTAAAAGTTGCAATATCTACACTTTCTCCAATGTTAAACTGCTTTTCTCTCGTAGTAATCAAAATATTTTGCAAGTTATTTTTCGGCCACCATTGGGTATCTCTGGCAATGCTTTCAACGTTATCATAAATAAACAGCCAGTTTTGATTTTCGCTCATCCAATTTAAAACAACTTTAATAATCAACTCGCTATCTTGCTGATCTTGATGTAGCAGGTTCATTTCTACAGCAAATTTTTTATATGATGATAGAACATCCATTTCGTTTTCGGCTGTTATCCACCATATACATTCATATTTGTCTGCATATCTATAGGCGTACTCCAAGGCGGTTTGTGTTTTTCCTAATCCGCCCATGCCTGTAATTATTTGAGTCAATGAAACAGTGCTGCCGCTTTCAAATCCTTTGCAAATTTTTTCAAAAACTTGATCCCTTCCGGTAAAATGTGGATTTTTAGCAAATAGAAGGTTGTTGAATGGAAGAGTGCCCGGGAATTTGGCTTTTAGAGACTTTGGAGCAAGATCTTTTTTAACTCCGGGAAAAGGAGGGCGCGGACGTGGAATTTCCTTATCATCAACGCCTCTTATAAGTTTCTTTTCTGCTGCTGCTTCATCTGATTCTAATTCAAATAAATCAATATAAATTATAGGAGCAAGCAAGCCTTCAGGTTCAACATCAGCTATTCTCACAGGTATCAATAATCGCTTTTCACTATTTACATCTTTATTAAGTGCTGCCTCCCATTCAGCTTGGCAATATTTTGAATTAAGATAATTTTTAGATAATACTGCGATAGTTCGTTCGGAATTGGTCAAGGCATTTTGCATCTCCCGCATAAAATTACCACCTGGCCTAAAATCCCATGCTTGAGTAATAGTAGTATAACCATCTTGTTCTAACACAGCGGCAATCCATTTTGCCCACTGCTTATCTGCTTTGTTGTAGCTTACAAAAAAATCCTTTTTGCTATTTTTATCACTCATTTTACGCCCCACCTACAATAGTGACTATTACCACTACATTAAATTTCTACAGAACGTTTGTGCTTTTTCCTCTACGGCCTGTACGATGATTTATAATATCCTCGCCCGTCTACCATGTCAATATTAATGTCATATCAAATGCAGAAATGCAGAAATTAGTCATAAAAGTACAGAAAAATTTATAATGAAGTTTTAATATAAAAAAACAGCGAAAAATATGCTACAATAGTCACGGAGGTTTTTAATTGTGGCAAAGTTGAAATATACGTTTAAGACAGATTCGCTTTTCAAAATTTTATTTGTAAAATATCCTGATTTGCTGAAAAGACTTGTTGCAGAACTGCTTAGCATAAAATACGAAAGCATAGAACAGTTGTCAATCACCAATCCTGAAATGACACCTGAAGAACTAGGTAAAAAATTTTGTAGATTAGATATAAACATGATATTAGATGGGAAGCATATAAATCTTGAAATCCAAGTAGATAATGAAGGTAATTACCTTGAGCGCAGTCTATTTTATTGGGCTAGAGAATACTCAACATCTATCAATGAAGGTGACGATTTTGCTCTTCTGCCTCCTACAATTGTCATTAGTATCTTAGACTTTAAGCTATTTGATTGCGAAGAATTTCATTCAGAATTTAGGCCGCTTGAAGTCACAAGGCATACACCACTAACCGACAAAATGATATTACACTACTACGAGCTTAAAAAACTACCACCGTTGGCAGATGAGTATAACGGAAGGGATTTATGGCTACAACTGTTTAATGCGCAAACTGAGGAAGATTTATCAAAAATAGATGCATTGGGGGTGTCTGTAATGAATGAAGCAATATCAGCATATCGTCATGTAGCGGCTTCGCCGGAGTTTAGAGAAATTGAGCGTATGCGCTCTAAAGCCAGGCATGATGAAGCACAGGCTTTAAGCAATGCCAGGCGTAAGGAACGTGAGCATTGGCAAGGTGTGGTTGCTGAAATGGAAGCGGAAAAAGACGCACATTGGCAAGGTGTGGTTGCTGAAATGGAAGCGGAAAAAGACGCAGAAAACGCTGAACTTCGTAAACAACTTGAAGCCCTTCGCTCTCAACTTGAAAAATAATTAGAAGTGCCTGTAATACACATAAAAAAGATACTTTGTGCATAGCTCACAAGGTATCTTTTTTTCTTGCCTAATATGAAACCTCCTTAGCATATGGGTTATTATAGCTACCCTGTCAATATTAAATGTCATATGCATCTCTGCAAAAACATACGCTTGATGTAGGTGATTTAGCAATTTTTTAAACCTAAAACGTCTATTTCACCTAAAGTCATGGTAATACTTATACTGGTATGCGTAAATTTAAAGCTTAACGCACCTTACAGAAAACTTTAAACCACCGCCCTAAAATCGCTAAAAAACAGACAATACTTGTCATAAAGACTGATGGACAGAATGTATTCACATATATTAAAATGTTGCATAAATCTATTTGAAAAAAATTCCAAAATAAAACGCAACACCCTATTTACAAAAATATGGAAGGAACTGTTATTGATGACGAGCCGTAGCCTAAAAAATCTAAAATGCATTACTCTTGCCACCATTTTAATGGTTTGCTTGGCTATGTATTTTTCTACGGATGTTTCTGCTGTATCTGCAACCGGGGCAAGCGACGGTATCGACGCTATTTTAGTTATAGACACCAGCGGTTCCATGAGAACAGCAGATAGAGAACGCACTGCCATTGAAGCCGCTCATCTATTTATAGATATGATGGAAACAAGAAATTCTCGTGTTGGCATAATAGAGTTTACTAATGTAATCCATACGGTGGTACCGCTTACACCTGTAAACACCGTAGCTGAACGAGAAGAACTTAGAAATACAATATCCGGCTTTCAATACGGAGGCTGGACAGATATAGGCATGGCACTTAGAGCCGCCGCAGAAATGATGCTTATGTATGGGGATCGCTCCAACAGCCCTATGATACTCCTCTTTACCGATGGAGATATTGAACTTCCTGAATGGGGCGCACGCACGTTAGATGAGTCCTACGATGATGTAAGCTGGTCAGTAAATGCATTAACGGGTCATGTGCCTGTTTACACCATTGGCCTAAACTATCACGGAGATGTAAACATAGATTTTTTGCGTTCTATCTCTGATCGCACGCTTGGTCGCAGTTTTATAGTAAATCAAGCCTCTGCCTTGCCTTTGATTTTCAGCGAAATATTTGCAAGCCATATTAGATCTTCGCTAACAGAAATTGCAGATTTTATTGCAGAAGAAAACCAATATACAGATGTAACCGTGCCTATTCCAAGTGCTTTTGTGGCAGAAGCCAACATCATTATGCTATCCAGCAATCCTTTGTTAAATGTGCGCCTTACTGACCCAAACGGTAATCAGGCAAACTTTGACGGGGTTAGTCATATCCTTACCTATGCTAACCGCTACAGCATGATTAAAAGCATAGCCCCGGTTGTAGGAGAATGGACATTAAGCGTTTTGGGCGTGCCTCAAGACAGAATCACAGTCAATCTTATCTACAACTTTGATGTAAATGTTTCGGTAGCTGTCTCACAGGCTAATGTTCCGGGGCCTATATATGATCCAACTTTACCGGTGACAGTACAAGCAGGTTTCATTTTTGCAGACCAACGAATGCAGACCGATGATTTATTTATCAATGCAGAAGCAAAATTGTATGTCCACAGCAGTGCAATGGAGTTGCTTTATATGGTTCCCATGAGGAACACAGGCTCAAATTTTACTGTGGACTATATTACAGATTCGGGGATGGATGTTCACCTTACGGTACATGTTCAACACCCGGATTTTGAAACATCAAGTGCTTTCCTCACGGTAGCTTATAGCGAACCCGGCATTGCAATAGCAGAGGCAGAAGCGCAGTTGCGTGCAATTACAGAAGTGGCCGATAATGCTGTAACTCCCGCTCCGCCAATTGAGGAATACGAGTACTCAGCTCCACCTGTTTTAATGTATGTGATAGTAGCGGCAGTATTGGTATTGCTAGTATCACTTTTCTTCCTCTTTCGTAACAGCAAACCAAAGTCAACAATCTTTAGCGGCTACCTTGAAGTAAGGGCTTTACTTGAAGATGGGTTATATACTGCGCTGGAAACGCCGGATCTGTCTACCTTCCATGGGCGCATTACCTTATACGAATTTTTAAGCCTTACGCTAAAAAATCAAGGCAAGCGGATATTAAAAGCCGTAGACGTTGGAGATATCTATATTCAATCGGATCGCATGGGAAATGACCCCGTGTTGCTCCTGCAAAATAAAGGCAATTCTCGGATATTAGATGAGGAGGAAAATCCCATAGATGCTACAAATTCATTTTTATGGCACAACAATAAAAGGCTAATTTTCACCCATAAAGAAATGGTAAAACTAGAAATGACCTATAGATCAAAAGAAGATTAGACAAAAGAGAGGGGTATCTATATGAAGCTGTCGGCGGAAACGAAGGCAGACTTGCGAGAGCTTGACTACGAATACGGAGGTGGAATAACCACACTAGGCACCAAAACCGAGCTGATAGATAAGCCTATCTTAATAGTAGGCTTGGGCGGCACGGGCGTGGAGTCTCTTATTCGAGTTAAAAAGTCTATCAACCGTCACTTTAAGTTAAAAGCAGACGAACTTAGTCGGGCTACAGGCGTAAGGCGTTCTGATAAACCTCCACAGGTAGAATATTTTGGCATAGACTCTGATGATAATTTGGTAAATATCAAATACATGGATATGTCCTTTACTGATGACGAATTTGTATTATTGGATAACGCCAACTTAACTTCCATCTATAAAAATCGTGATACGGTATTCAAATTTTCTACCCAGGATTGGATTGCGGATAACCTGCGCCTTCAACAAGTAAAACATGGCGCAGGAGGCATTCGCCAAGCAGGACGTTTTTTGCTTACCATCAACACCAACCGAATTGTTAACCTCCTTACGGAAAAAATTAACCGCCTAACGGCAAATCGAAACGCTAATGATTTGCTGTACGTGTTTATCTTAGTGGGCTGTGCAGGTGGAACAGGCAGTGGCATTTTTATAGACACGCCTTACATTATCCGTAAAATTGCAGAGCAAAAAGGTTTTGAAACTGAAAACATCGGCATGATCTTCTTGCCGGACGTTACATTGTCAGACAGCATAATAGATGGCTCTGCCGCCCTTAATATTAAGGCTAACGGCTTTGCCGCGCTAAAAGAGCTTGATTATTTAATGAACATCGAGCAAAATGGTGAATCTTTTGAGCATAACTATGCTGATCTGGAGGTGCGCACAAATCGCCCGCCATACGATTTGTGCCACCTGATAAGTGCCAAAGACGAAATGGGCAAGCTTCTTCCCAATGCCAAAAACTACTGCATGAATGTAGCGGCAGAAACCATAATCAACTTTATTGCAAGTGAAGAAGCGGTAGATGGTCAAAGTTATACAATAAATTCTTATCTGTCTAACATTGAAAATAACAAGGCAGCTTTTTTAATGACCCATCAGCAAAAACAGCCTGTAAACTACATTTATAACACGGTTGGGGCGGCAAGTGCCCAACTGCCAATAGAATTTTTAATAAATCATCTTACTTGGAAGATGTTTAGCGAGCTTGCCCCATTGTTTGATAAGGTACCAACTTTGGAATCTACTCAACAAACTTTAGAGGCATTAAAGATAGACTTGCAAACTTTAGAGCGAGACTTTAACCAAGACAAGCCACGTTTGCGCAATTTTAAAGATTATGATCATGCAGTGTTGGCTCAGCGTCCTACAATAATAGACGATGCAATTAAACAAGATTTAGTACGCCTAAAGGAACACTATGATAACAAGGCGGCTCAAATTTTGGAATCCTTTGATAAGCTTATGGCAGATAAAAATAATATTTTGCACCAGCGTTTTGCAGATTTAGAAACAGGCCCTTTCTACCTCCTAAAAGAATTATCAGACCTATATGAATGCTCTGTGCCGGGCTTAATTGACAACATTCGCAAAAAAGATATTCCTCATAAACGGGAGCATAGGGACACTATTTCAACTTTAGAACTAAAGCGTCAAGCATGTATAGACCGCTTTGCTCAAAAGTCTGTGCTGGATGTATTCGCCAAAAAAAATCAAGCTCTGCAACTAGGGCGTGTTAGCGAAGATTATGTTAAGGCTATGGATAAAAATATGGCATACGACACTCTTGATAGCCTTTATGAGACTATTACAGGCAAGTTAACACGTTACAACGACAAAGTTATTGATACTTTTTGCGAACTTCTGACAGCGTTAAAAGAGCTGTTTGATAAATTTCAGCATCCGCAAAATCGTACCAGAGATATTACAGAATCTTTTACATTAGATTTAGTAAATGCTCTTACATTTTGCGAAAGCTTTGAAAAAGACAACGATCCATCCGTGGCCATAGACTATAAGACTGCTTTAAAACGCTTGCTACGAGACATGATCATCAAACCAAGCTGGATTCCCGGGTCTGATAATCGCATAGTAGAGAATCTTAACTCGTTTGTGACAAGCCAGTTCCAAAATGTAATGCATAAATCTTTGGATTATTATTTGACTCTGCTTGCCAAAAACAATAATGCACAAGCAGATCAATATATCCAAGAAAAGGTTAATACACTATACGAACAGGCAAAAGTAATGTTCCCAATGAACCATATACCCAGCGGACTGCATATAACATTTCCGCCGTATACCTACTTGTCTGTTCCTGCCAATGCGCCACAAATAAGGAATGTTGCCAGAGATTTAGCCGGACGCTTATCCAATATTAAATACAGCCGCATGGTTAATCGTTTGTACATGCTTAACCTAAAAATTGCAGTGGCTTTGTATTGCTACAAAGAGCTTAACGAGTACGAGGCTGTATATGAGGCTTCTTTCAATAAGATAGTAGGCTTACACTTGTATGAAAGCAGCACAAAAAATTGGAAGAACCTGCCCTCTCCCAACTATGACAGGCTCTGGACAGCAGAATATGAAAATAACCGTGAGCGCAACAAAAATAATCGTATCAGGCAAATTTTCGATCAAGCAAAGGAACATAAGCTTATCCGGCTAGATGAAGTAAGCAGCAGGTATGTTTGTCTTTATGGGGATCACATTGATACTGACAAGCAGTTTGGGCATATCGAAAAAGCTGTAGCCGCCCGCACTTTATCCGCTCCTCAAGCCAGGGCAGCAATAGGTCAACTGGACAATTTTTTAAATGACCCTGCCCGTGAAAAGCATAAAGTCTTTTTGTTTGATACTGAATTTTTATCAGGAACCAACAAACCGGATGATGAATATGCAAAAGGTGTGTTTATATACATGCCTGCTCTTAACGAGCGCATGGCTAAAGAAGTAACCCTAAGAGAGCATATCAAATCATTAAAGAAAGAACTGGAAAAGATTGATCGCAACGAGATCAAATACAGCCATTTTTCCCAAGCACTTTATATGGGAACAATAATAAAACGGCGCAAAATTTATAAATATGTCTTAGATGGCATAGAATATATTTTATACACCATGGAAAATATTAACGATCAATATGTAGATTTTGATGTTTTCCAAGAATATTTGTCATTGGATGAAGGCACCGCAACTTATTTGCAAAAAAAGGCTCAAGATGCAGAAAACCGCTATACAGACGAGCAATACGCCAAGTTATTAAAAGTAATAGATGGCTACATCAAAAGCTATACTGAAAAACTAGAGCTATTAAACCAATCCTTTTACGAAGAGCGGGATGGTGACTTGAAAAAACTATTTTACAGAGAAATGCGGGACGTGTTCATCAAAGAGAAGGCTGCGTTATCATGATAGTGCAAAGTAACCCTGTATTGTTTATTCTTTGTGGTCAAACAATGGCTATGCAGCAGCCTCTTATGCGCATTTTTGCAGATTATGGTTTAAAGAGTGTTGCCTTTATTGCTCCGGAAGCAATGCCCAAGGAAAAATGGCTAAAAAATGAAATTAACCGTGTTCAACAAGAATTTATCAAGCAATCGTATAATTCCTCCGGGATAATACGCATTAACTATCTTTTATCGGGCGATAGTTGGGATATCCCGGCTTTAAGGGAAAACATAGAGAGATACATCTCTATGTTGTATCCGGCTGAGATTTATACAGATATCTACTGGACTTTAGACGACGCAAGTGCTTTAGATGGCCGTACTCCCAACCGCATTAAAACAATGTCAATGCTACGTGAAATATTGAGTAGCGGGACATCAAATGAAAAAAATGACAAGATACCACAAGTTTATTTAATGTCAAATTTAGATAGCGGAAATGCACCTATCACTATGGATGAGATATTGAGGACGATAGCTTTGCTTGTTCTGTTTAAAGATTATGAGCCAAAAGAATATCCCGTAGCACCGGATGCATCTTTGTATAATGAATTCATATTTGCAGAAAATGCTTCGGAATATCATAATGGCCCGGGCTTTTGGACAGCAGGCATACGTTCTCTTCATGTGCCTGTAGAGTCATTAAAAAAACTACTGACAGCAACTTTGCTTAATTGGGAGAAAAATAGGGACGAGACTCCCCCGCTCCCAAATTTTGAAAGGTATATCCATAGCGAATTCGCATCCTTTTCAAAAATAGTAGACCAAGAATACATCTATGGGCTTGCTATACCGGATGTAAACAAGGAAAACTATAACGGCTTTATCAGAGAAGATGTAATCGAAAAATTATTTGGCGAGCGTCTTAATGATGTTTTGCAAATGTATGACAGCAAAAGTGTTTATTTGCCCGATATAAGCAACCTAAAGCAAACTATAGAGGACTTACCCTTTTACTGTGCTTTAGATTTTTTAGGTGACGGTGGAGAATGGAGAACAGCAACAGATAAAGTATTGTCCGAAAACAAGGAAACTTTAGAATACTGTGTAAATGATTTAAAAAAATGGCTGGCAACTGAGCATAAAACAGATGCAGAATCCCGCCGTCGTTTATCTTTATTGGTTCAAACGGATGCATGGCCGTACCACTTAGCTGAAGAATATGTAGAGCGTTTATTTAAGATAAACGCTTTGCAAACTCTTGATAATCATTTGGAGCAAATTTTAGCCATTATTAACGACTGTTACGATAGCCTTTTGCAACATTTAGAAACAGTAAATCAAGAAAAAAATGAGCTGACAGAGGCTGTCACAGAGCTTAACAATACTTTTGAACCGTTTATACCTTGTGTATCAGAATATTTTTTGGATTTGTTTGAAAAATATGCAGATTCCCACGAGAAAGAGTTACGGGCTTTAACTTCTCCGTTGGCTAAACATCTTCGTAACGATTCCTTTAGTGACCATATAGCCCAAATAGAGGATTTTATAGAACGAAAACTAATGCCGAATTTAGAGCAATCTTTTACAATGCTTCTTTCTCACTTGACAGCATCGGGCAAAAGGTTTCCTGTATTATTTGCAGATTGGGCTATGAGCCGCCGCCATTTAAATATTCAGCTTAATACCGGGTATGTAGGCTTATATACAGAAGCAAATGTTTTTATGCCAAATTTTAAAGCATCGGAAATAAAGTCAAGCTACGAGTCCCAAGGAATAGACCGCATGAATTTTTTTGTTGACAGTAAAGCTCAGCGCATAGATGTGCTGTATCATGCAGGTACATTTAACCTTGATGATTTGTATTACAAGGAGCTGTATGTGTAATGGAGAGCGTAGGAAAATATTTATTACACACTCACAATGAGTCAGCTATGGCAGTTCAGCAATTTACTTGGCACAGCCTACAAGATCAAGCGGTTTTAGAATGGCAATGGCCTCCGGATAAAAAAGTAAAGCTGATGCTGATATTTCCGTTGGAAGATACAGAATGCTCCGGTGTACCTGATATAGCTCAACTCTTAGAGTGGAACGAATGCACAGTTGTAAGTCGTAATTTATCAAGTGGTTTTCGTGGATCTATTCAAGGGCGATGCCAAAGATTTTTGATTTGCCCGGCCTACTTTAACGAAAGTAACAAAGTGGTGGTGTACAAACCTGCTTATACAACAGATTTGATATACAAAAAAAGCAGGGTAAGTGCCAGGGCGTTTTATAAACCCTTGCCGTTAAGCCGCTACACAAAAGTAACCTTAGATATAGAACTGCCGGAGGGTATTCAATCACCATGCAAGGCTCTTCAATATGGCATATATGAAAATAATCGTTTAATTGGGGTATATCCTTTGGATAAAAATGTTATAGCCGGGAAATATACAATCTATATACGTAAAAAGCAGCAAGTTAAATTTATGGTGGAAGAAGCTTATGCCCACCAGTTTGAAATTGAAATATGAAAATTTGAAATATGAAAGTTTGATTAACTAGGAGGCGCAGTTAAAATGGCTGAAGGTGTAAGAAAGCATGTTTTGTGTCCGTATTGTTGTTATAAATTTCATCCAAACGAGGCGGATTTTAGACTGACAGAACCCACCAGCAGGCCAAGTGCCGGCAATAAGACAAGCCCCGGCAGTAAGTCAACTGCCGCCAAAGGAAAGAAAAAATCAGACATAGGCAAAATAATAGACGAAAAGCTGTATCTGTATAATTTAGAAGTATTGCAAAACACTGAAATTGAATCTAAGAAAAACGCCTTGCAATATTTATCAGTAAATTTAAAAGATGACAGCCTAAAATATTCTAAAGATGATTTGGAGAAAAACGGATTTGTTCAGCGAATAACATACACAGATCATCATGGAAAGGAGCATAGTACGGAAGATAGGTTGTGCCCCAATTGCCATAATGTCTTGCCTATAGGTTATGGCTTGCGGGATACACTGCTTATTTCCATTCTTGGGGATGCCAGAAGCGGGAAGTCTGTCTTTCTTACTATGCTGGTTGCAGAGCTTGAGAATAACCCGGATTTGTTATCTAAGCTTACATTTATAGGGGATAAACTGGTTAAGGATAATTTTACTGACAATTATCAAAAGCCCTTGTTAAAGGAACACACACTAATCAGCTCTACTAAACGAAAAAAAATACCGCCTTTTGCATTTAATTATTGGTATCAATATAAAAGTGAGGACGGCACTTTTAAAGAAAACACCATTGATATAATTTTCTATGATATCGCCGGTGAGGATTTGAGAGATGATTCCGCCATTCGTAAAAATGGCTTTAATATTCGGGATTCATCCGGGTTAATATATTTGGTTGACCCTACTAATTTTAAAATGCTTACGGACTTATTCCGTTTTTCAGATAACTCATTAATAGATGCTATCCCGGAAGATAACTCTAATGATGATATTTTTAGCACCTTGTACAACTATTTTATTGGCTTTGAAAAGGACAAAAGCCCTATTCCCTTTGCAATGGTTTTGTCTAAGTCCGATTTATTTTCTCATGTGAAATTTGACTTTTTCAATAATAAGCCGGAAAATCGCATACAAAATATGCTACCTAATGAGGGGCACAAGGGAGCATTAAATATGCGTTGCATAAAAGGTCTAAATCGCGAAGTACGGGAGTTGCTAACGTATTTAAATGAAGAATCTGTAATTAATAATGCATTGGGATGCTTTCAAAACATTCATTGTTTTGCTATGTCAAGCTTGGGCAAAAAGCCATCCGCAGAGCAAATAAGCGACCCTAAAACCAACGAAACCGTAGAAAAAGGATATATCGACGGCCCACCGGAGCCGTTTAGAATAACTGAGGCGTTTTACTGGATTCTTATGAAAAATGGATTGCTTTATAAATTTGAAAATAATCGCTATACCAAAACCGGCCAGCCTACACTAGAACAGCCTACCAAGCGCACTTCATTTTGGGGACGCATAATTGATTTGTTTAAAGGTGCCGCTTGATAAACATGAACTCACGTTACATTGACAACAATAAGCAATATGTTACAATGTTTTTAGTGTAATTTCATAGTGAAACTATTAAGGAGGCTTTTGTAATGGGATGGAAAGCAGTATGTAAAGAATGTGGAGAACGTTCAAATTCAACAGAAACAAGCAAAGAAAAACCTTCTAAGCAACCTATGTGGGGTACAAAATGCCCAAATACACCTAGCGGAAAACACAATTTAGTTTGGGAAGAAGTTTAGAGAGTATGTTAGTGTGTTATGTTTTTGCATAACGCACTATTTTTTTACAACCTCCATTCGCCTACGCTGAATTACGTTATATTGACAATAATCAGTAGTATGCTACAATGTTTTTACTAGATCTACAACTATAATAAAACTATATAAGGAGGCTTTCATATGGGATGGAAAGCAGTATGCAAAGAATGTGGAGAACGTGGAAACTTCGTAAACAACTCTGAAAAAAAACCTTCAACGCAACCTATGTTGGGTACACCATGCCGAAATACACCCAGCAAAAAACACAATTTAGTTTGGGAAAAAGTTTAAAGAATACGATTTCTAAGGAACCGTTAAAACAAGCCCATAACCCTCTCATGACAAGGAGTTATGGGCTTATTTATTTATAAGATGTATTATAAAGGGGTGATTTTTATACCGGGTCTGTTTCGTGAAAACTCCACCTTCCGCGCTTTTTTGTTTTTCAAAACCTTTAGTGCAATTGGCGTTAATGTTTTTGCAATGTTTATTATATGGGTTGTTCATGCACTATTTGAAAATCCCATGTATACAGGCTTGGCGGGATTTATGGCCACCGTGCCCGGTGTTGTAAGTTTTATTTCAGGGCCTTTCATTGACCGTTTTAGCAAGATCGCGCTGCTTAGGGCAGCTTGTTTTATGCAGTTTTGCGTTGTTATGGTCTTGATTGTTTTACCACCTGCGGTTTTATCCGGCGGGGTTTGGGTTTTGCTTTTGGCTGTGCTTATATTTAATGTTGCTCGTGTTGTTGCACTACCGGCAGGTGTTGCACTATTGCCAAAAATTGTGGCCGGTGATGATTTAGTTAAAGCAAATTCGCTTACTATCATTTGGGGTGTTTTTGGTGGGCTTGGCATCAGTATTTTACTGTTTGTATTGATGGATAGGGTCGATTTTCGGGCAATATATGCAATTAATGCTGTTATTTTGCTGATTGCCTTAATCAGTTCTGCAAAATTACATATTGCCGAAACTACAGAAAACAAGCGCGGTTCACAGACCAGTCTAAAAGCGTATTTTAGCGAACTTAAAGACGGCCTTGTATTTGTTGGGCGTGGCACTATGCTGCACTTGATGCTTGCACTTGTTGGCATTAGGTTTGCATCTGAAATTGTTAACGTTAATTTGCCAATGTTTGTTGATGTTAATGATGGGGGGGCTTCCGGGTATGTGTTGCTGATGATTTTTGGTACGCTTGGTGGTATTGCAGGGCCATTGATTAGTAATCCTGTGGGACGCAAATTTAGAGTGCCAACTATTATTATTGTTGGGTATCTTTTAGCAGGTGCAAGCTGGTTTATTTTTATCAAGGTTGCAACTGTTAGCTTTTGGGGCGCAATGCCAATCATGGCTATCTTTGGAATGATTGCTGTTGTTATAACTATTTTTGCCCAGACCTTGACGCAAAAACTACCCCCACCTCAAACGGTAGCACGTGTAAGTACCATCAAGACCAGCCTATATAATATAGCGGCGGCTATAGGCGCACTGTTAGGTGGTTTTTTAGGCAGGACTATGGCTAACGTTAATGCAATTTTATCGCTACAGAGTGCCGCTTATGTTATCATCGCTGTACTTTTATGTTTCTCGGTGAGCATTAAAGCATTGCCTAAAATAAAAGATGTGTAAAAGAGTTGAATGCAGTTTCTTAAAATTGGAGGATTTTTTTATGAAAAAATTTATAATTACTTTAGCTTTTATGATGTTAGCTCTTGCAGCTTGTGGCGGAGACGGCAATACAGATATTTCAAACAATGAATATCCAACCTTGCCGGAGCAAGCTATTAACCAAGCGGAACCCCCTGCATCGGTAGAACCTGAACCATTAGAGCAATTTCTGACGGAAGAAGTTGACGGTATTTTCCATCAATTTGACAATCTTGGATTTTCCGTTGTATTTCCATCGTTTTGGGAAGGCAAATACGGTTTCTATGAGTTTGAAGTAGAGCTTGACTTTGGTACACGGTATTTTGTAGCGGTATATCACCCGGCCACAAGAGAAGAACTTGATCATTACCATGCCGGCACAATATTTACACTTGGCCGTAGCCCACGTGATCATTACACATATGATGGAGAACTCCCTGTTATGGCAGGCGGCTCAATACTTTTGGCACAAGAAGGCGGAAATACGTATTTTGTTAATTTTCCAAGCGGTGTAGAACATAGTGAAGATCCAAACAGTGAATCTGCCATCGAATATTTGGAAATGGTAGGCCATTGGGAGCCTGAGCATTGGAATTTTCTTGTAAACAGTTTTAGGCTTATTGACTAACCAATTTATGTAATATATGAGTTTTACCTTCAAAACAAATGCGCGCAACCGGTGACAAAATGAGATCGGTTGCGCGCATTTGTTGTATTGATACAATTCGATGCAATTCTACATATTTTATCATTTTCTATTTGTCGAAAAATAATATTGACAAATTACAAATACATAGGTATCATATATAATATCAGCTAGTACATATTAAAACTTAATGAAAAAAAGAGAGGAAGGTATATTTAAAAGGCTGGTTTAATGCAAAGTGTCAGCATGTACTAAATGATCATTACTATTATTCAATAATACTTGGAGGTCATTAGGACAAAGAAAATTACGTTTTTATTTTTACTCTTTACGTTAGTTTTTTCAACTTCGCTTTTGGCTTGTGATGATTGTGGTTATCATAATAAGCTTACTGTTGAAGGCGATGTATTAGTTAGGGAATTTCACTTTTTTGATGTTACCACTGAAGAAGAAATTGAATCAATTCTTAATGAGCAATTAGATCAATTGTATTATGAGATAGAACAACATAATATTTTGTGTATCTTTGGGTGTAATTTTAGAGCTACATCTACTTTTAATACATTTCATGGTTTTTATGGTAGGCCATGTGGTGAACTAAATGCATGTAGAACACTGGAAACAACAACTTGGCCTTGTACTAGATGTGGGGCGTTAGATCCTCGTTTTCCTCCATCATCTCCTGATCATTTTCCGGTTACTTGTGTGTAGTTAACTAAAGCAAAACAGCCTTTTAAAATAGAGGCTGTTTTGTGTTAAAATATTTACATAAAAAATAAAATTTGAGGGGATTGAGTATGTATGAAGGTGAATAAAAAAATGCTTGTTTTTTTTGCAATGACATTAGCTTTGGTAGCTACTATTCCGGTAATGGTAATAGCTCTTGAACAAAGTAACAGATGTTTAAGGTCATCAGAAAGTGATGAGGGAATACATAGAGACTATCACATTGATCAATCGTGGAGTATGGAAGAAAGAATAGAGTTTATGAGAAGTGTGTTAGCTGAAGATCAAGAGGGTTGGGGGCTGGATTTTATGATAAGCCAATTGAGAGCATTTTATTTAGGTGATGGGGATCCTGTAGAACCTCACGGAATTTGTATTGGTTGCGGATGGTTTTATTGGCAACAAGATAACATAAGATTATATGGTGAATGGCCTATTGGGCAACAAGATAACATAGGAATATGTGATTAAATTTTAAAAACATCTGAAATATAAAATAAAATTTGAGGGGATTGAGTATGTATGAAGGTGAATAAAAAAATGCTTGTTTTTTTTGCAATGACATTAGCTTTGGTAGTTACTATTCCGGTAATAGTAATAGCTTTTGAACAAAGTAATAGATGTTTAAGGTCATCGGAAAGTGAGGTGGTAATACATAGAGACCATCACATTGACCCGTCGTGGAGTATGGAAGAAAGAATAGAGTTTATGAGAAGTGTGTTAGCTGAAGATCAAGAGGGTTGGGGGCTGGATTTTATGATAAGCCAATTGAGAGCATTTTATTTAGGTGACGGGGATCTTGTAGAGCCTCACGGAATTTGTATTGGTTGCGGACGGTTTTATTGGCAACAAGATAACATAAGGGCGTATGGTGAATGGCCTATGGGGCAACAAGATAACATAAGAGTGTATGGTGAATGGCCTATTGGACAACAAGATAACATAGGAATATGTGATTAAATTAAAAACATGTGAAATATAAAAACACCTCTAGTTGGCTAAAATAGGGGTGTTTTGTTGTTTTTAGAGCAATAGCAATTTTGGAGGTGCTATACAAAAAACGTGACTATTCTGAGTTTTTATAATCTGAATGCCTATGAACCGATGCCAAAATTTGAATTACTAAATTCAAATCTTTAGCGGGTATACTCCTGCATATTACAAATATTTTATTGAGCTTAATCTGGTATTCTGA
>WQVX01000063.1 GCA_009785615.1 Defluviitaleaceae bacterium
AAGAAATTGTAATTATTCATTGGGTATAGTAATTAGATACAAGAGGTTACAAAGATTTACAAAAAAATGAAATATTAGCTTGAATTGTGCATAAGAAAATGGTAGAATGTTTTTGGAAAGAAAACTTAGAAAGAAGCTTGCCATTTAGTGCAACGTCCGCGACACCCCTGGTAAGGTGTCACGGAGGCTGTAGGTGATCAACAGTCACTCACACAGGCACAAGTTTAGCTTGCCGCTGCAACGCTGTTAGTATACTATAAACCGGCTTTGTTTTCAACTCTGTATGGCTGACTACTTACGGAGATGTTGATAGGTTTGTTTTGTGTATTTCTACTAGTTTTGTATGTGGTCTCCCCATAGGATTATCCTAAAGCTGAATTTATGCGCGTGAGTGATTATGATGAACCTTGTCATAGTCGCCTACGCGCTTTTATTATTTGTTTGATTTTCGTTTTCCTATATACCTATTTAACTAACCTTTTCATTCAGAGCTTGCCCAAATAGTTATCCTCACCTCTCACGGGGTGCAAAAAAATTCCATCCTTTTTGTGCTTAGTTTATCCTTTTCTTAGCACAGTTGCAACACCGGGGCAGGCTCTTGTCCGGAAAGGGAATATCAAAAAATAATTTTCTTGCGTATGGTAAGTTCATGTGTTTTCATTAACCTTTAGAAATGCCTCATCGGGAGAAAAACCGCTTTTTATTAGTTCTAACATTTTGATTGCACCAACATTAACCCCTTCTGCACGGCCTTCTGCACGGCCTTCTGCGCGGCCTTCTGCAATACCGGCCTGCTTACCATCTACCCAACCTTCATTCCGATATTTATCTGCAATTGACATGGCATTTTTAACCTCCTTATCATCCTTAAACGCCTCAAAACTCTTATTAAAAGTGTTGGCGATTCGCTTAACTTCTTCGCTTTGAGGATTTGATAGTCTACCCAGAAGAAATAAAGCTAACTCGCCTGCTAAACTTTTCTTTTTTGATAGTTTTGTCAGACTAATAAACATTATACCTGAAGTGCCGGGATATACTTTATTTGTAGTTTCGTCCTTTAAGATATAATTCATGAAAGTTTCTTCTTGGAGTACGGAGTCAACGTCTGAAGCCAATATCCATATTTGATTGGCAATTTTGCCCTTGCTTTGCCCTACACCTAAAACAAAATAATCTATAGCTCTTACCGATACAGGCGGTTCAGTGGTTGCCCGGTTTTGGAGTTCTACATATTTGATCCTGCTCTTTTCAAGTTCATCTAATTTGAAATCTTGGTTGCGAGTCGTATTTTTGGTATTGATGTAAAATTTATACTGGGTTTCCAAGTGAATTTTGCCCTCAATCAGCGTTACTACTGTTGCAGGGTTTTCTTGGCGGTATTCATCCAACAATATATTCACCATCAAGCGAAATTCTTCCCAGTTTTCCTTTTTCTCAAATGTAAAATTTAAGAATAAGTCGTTCATTACATGTACTTCTTTTGAGCCGTTTTCCAATTCAATGTAACCTAATGGGAATTTTGTTGTCATTTTAGCCTTCTTCCTAGCCGCAACTGGTGCCTAAGTATATCATAGGTGGCTTCTTGCCCTCAATTACCATAGGAAAAATTGATAATATCTGTTGGTAATAACGAACATAATATGTTATTATAAAAGTAAGTGAATATGCTATCTATTTTATTGTAATAGGGACGCTAGATATCATAGCTTTTTGTTTGTATTTATCCTGATCACATCATCTGGCGTAAAAATATTTGAAATTGATGCACATGTGATGGTGTGATTTTGGGGTTGACAAACATGATTAAATTTGAAACAATTTTTAGCAAGCAAGCAAGCAAGCAAGCAAGCAAGCAAGCAAGCAAGCAAGCAAGCAAGCAAGCAAGCAAGCAGATGTCCATATCTGCTTTTTTGTAATTCATTTAAAAACAAATATCATTCAAGATAATAGATAGGTGGCTGTTTTTTTACGTTTTAGAGCGTAAAACAGCCGTTTTTATTATCTTAGATATTTAGGAGGATAGCCAAATTCGCAAGATTAGAAAACCTTGATACGTAAATTTTGTTATTGACCATAACAATGATAAATAATAATTATTATAGAAATCAGAAAGATGGAGGAGGATTTTTTGATGAACATCACTCATGGTAAGAAAAAAATTAAATTGTTAACCAAATTGATTATCGGCGTTTTATTAGTGGCTGCCATTGGTTTAGGTTTGTATTTTGTTGTAGTTAACACTGTTGTTCGTAGCGAGGTATACAGGGCTTCCATAGATTTTCTTCGTAATAACAACGAAATACACGCACTGATAATTGAAAATTATTTTATAGAAGCCGGTAAACTTATTGAGACTATGGCGGCAACTTGGCAAGTTGTTGGGGCAGATTATGAACTTATCCATGATGTACACCGTCAACTTATTGAACAAATCCCGGAAATGTCAAATATATATTTTGGATTTAGTGATGCCAATCTCAATGGAGCTTATTACGTTGTTGGTGGACTTACAGACCCACACGACCCTGATACTCATTTTGGGTCGGATTGGATTATGGCAGAACGCCCATGGTTTAGAGGAGCAGAAGCAAACAGGGGTCAATTTTTTACAACAAACCCATTTTTGTGTGCAGTTCAGGAGGTATTGATAACCACAACCGCAAAATATTATACCAACATAGGTGGGCGGGAAGGTGCTTTAGCTTTTAACATCTATCTTTCTGTTTTGTTTGAAATGATTGAGGCGCATGAAGTAATTGGCGGAGGCTATATGTTTGTGGTAGGCCCGGACGGGCAAATTTTTACCCATCCCAACGAGGATTTTATTCCCAACCTGGATAGAGCAACCGGGATTACCCACTTTACAAATTTGAACCAAATACCGGCTCTTGAAGGACTTATACAAACAATATCCGGAGGAGAAGATATGGTTCGTATGCCCAATATCGACGGCACGGATACTTATTTTTTACCTCTTAGAATGGATACCACCGGCTGGACATTGGTAACTGCTGTCCCTGCTTCAGCCGTAAATGCTCCTGTTCGTACTGTTATGGTACTGGTTTTAGGATGGGCAACCTTTCTTTTAAGCTGTGTTATGGTGGCTTCTATCGTATATATGGCAATTCTCATTAGAAATACTGTACAAGGGTCAGTGAAAAACTTCCAAACTGCGTCTTTAGCTTTGGCTCAAGGTAAGAGCATCGCAACCAATGATTATACAGAAGAATCTTTTGGCCTTGGAGAAATAAGTCAAGAATTTAATCGAAATCTAAGTATAATTTCTAATTTAATGGAAGATATTTCTCATATGTATACTGAGTACATGAAGCGTGGTAATGTAAATTATGCCATTGACAGCAGTAAATATCAGGACTCTTATAAAGAAGTTATCGAATTGATAAACAGTCTCCTCAGTCAAAACACAAAGGATATAATGAGCCTGGCTGATGTGCTTAACCAAATAGGTAATGGTAAATTTAATGCTGATTTTATAATTGAAGATTGGCCCGGAGAATGGAAAATTATGCCTAAAGCTGTAAATAGTCTTACCGACAATCTAAAGGCTATCAGTTCTGAAATAGGAGAAATGATTGAAGCCGCCGCAGTTAGAGGTGATTTGAGCTTCCAAATTGACATTGCAAATTACAAAGGCGATTGGCGCGAAATTATGCTTGGGCTTAATAACATAGCAAAGGCGATTTACGGGCCGCTCAAGGTTATTGAAATATCTATGGGAGAAATGCAAGTAGGTAATTTTAATTTGAAAAGTATTGACGATAAAATAGTCGCTACAGGTTTTGACCCCAATCCATCAAACTACAATGGGGCATTTAAGGACATAATACTTGCCTATGATGCAACCGTTATAGACATATCTTCTTATATCGACGAACTGGATGAAATATTGGCTAAAATGGCTGAAGGCGACCTGCATAATAAAATTGTACGTGAGTATGTTGGGTCATTTGACTTAATCAAACGCTCTGTAAACAACATCAACGATACCCTTCATAAAACCATGTCAGAAATTTCAGCAGCGTCTGAGCTGGTATTATCAGGTGCAAATCAAATTTCTGCAAGTGCGGCAGAGTTGGCAACAGGCGCGCAAGAACAGGCTGCTTCTGTTGAAGAACTTAACGCTACTATAGACATAATCAGCCAACAGACAAGAAAAAATGCTGATAGTGCAATAGAAGCAAATGAACTTTCCAATAAATCAACTATAAGTGCTAAGGAAGGTAATGAAGCAATGAAGCAGATGCTGGAGGCTATGGTTCAAATCAAAGAATCGTCCGGCGACATATCCAAGATTATTAAAGTTATTGAAGAAATAGCATTCCAAACTAATCTGCTTGCGCTTAATGCCGCAGTAGAAGCAGCACGAGCAGGAGAACATGGCAAAAGCTTTAACGTAGTTGCAGAGGAAGTGCGTAACCTTGCAGGACGTAGCAAAGTATCAGCTATCGAAACCGCCGGCCTTATTGAAGATTCCATCAGTCGAGTAGAAGCAGGATCTGATATTGCAGAAACTACATCAGAATCTTTGCATACTATTGTTGAGAATGCCAACGAGGTGCTGAAAATTATAAACGACATTGCAACGGCTTCAAACGAGCAAGCTGAATCAATTGCACAAATCAGCGATGGGCTTGCTCAAATATCAAAGGTGGTACAAAGCAATTCAGCAGTTTCTGAAGAAACCGCGGCTACGTCAGAAGAACTCAACTCTCAAGCTGAAATGCTGCAACAATTGATAGCATATTTCAAATTGTAGTTTGTTGCAATTTTACTGCCTATCGCTATTTTTGCCGGAAATACCTTAATCAAATTACTTAAACGCTTTAAATTGCGGCGTTGTTATTTTTGATAAAGAATTCAGATTTGCCTTTATATAGAAATTTTTAAGGAGGACGTATTAGTGAAACTGAAATTAAGCACAAAAATTAGGGCGGGGCTTTTGTTAGTTTTCCTTATTTCGGTGATAATTGGTGTTTTTGGTGTCTTAGCCATAAACCGAATCACAACCGGCATTGCACAAATGGAGGAACTGACACACACCAATAGCCAAGTTAATAATATGGTTACGGCACACTATATTTGGATTTCCCGCATTACGGAAGCGTTTATGTTTGACGGAGACTTTGACGGCGGCTTTGATCCAACACTCTGTGTATGGGGAAATTGGCGTTACGGCGGCGAAATATACGCCTATGATGACCCCATTATCAGAGAACTTATCTATTCTATTGACCATCCTCACGCACGGCTTCACTTAGACGGTGCAGAGGCTTTGCGTTTGCGCGAAGCGGGTATGCATGAAGAAGCGTTCTATCTTTTACAAAATGTTGTGCTTCCATACGGGGCAATATCAACCGCAAACATAACGGCACTCAGCAATAGGTACAGCGAACTTTGGAGCGAGGTGCGCGAGGATTTACGGCTGATAGGCAGAGAGGTTATGACAACCATCATTATCGTTTTTTGTGTGGCATTTGTCGCATTTTTAATTATGTGTTGGTTGATTCCCAAGAGCATCATCTCGCCGGTTAAAAATTTGATGCACTTGGTGTCTGATGTAACGCAAGGTAAATTGGATGTTAATAAAGCCGAAGTTTTAACAAAAGACGAGATTGGAATACTGACACATGATATTTATGGTCTTGTAGATGTTGTAAAAAGCATAGTGGATGATTTATTCAAAATGCACCACGAATACACCGTAGTAGGCGATATGCACTACACGATAGACGAAAGCAAATACCAAAACTCATTCAAGGATTTGATAGCTTTGGTAAACAGGCTTCTCATGCAAGTTACCACTGATGTTGAAGAACTTGGCTCGATGATGGAAAGAATAAGCGATGGGGATTTTGAAACAGAACTGCAAGCGGATGTTTGGGTAGGCGAATGGGCGGTGTATCCAAACAGGTTAAACAATGTTACTAAAAACCTAAAAGCCGTTAATAATGAAATTCACTCACTGGTAGAAGCGGCAGTCAATGGAGATTTGAGTTTCAAAATTAATGCAGATGAGTATAAAGGTGCGTGGCGTGAGCTTATGCTTGAATTAAACCGCATAGCGAAAGCTGTTGATACACCATTGCAAGTTATTATGGTAGCGGCAGCCGAAATGGAAGCGGGTAATTTAAATGTAGCAAAGATTGGCGAAAAAATCAAAGCAAGGGGTATAGGTTCCGACTCATTGGATTACGAGGGAGCGTTCCGTGATATTATTGCTAATTTTGAAAAGTCTATCGTCGTCACAGCTTCCTACATCAAAGAAATTTCAGAAGACTTAAAAGCTATTTCCGACGGAGACTTAACCACAGTAATCACGCGCGAATATGTAGGTGACTTTGAAGAAATCAAATACTCACTCAATAATATTTCCGAAACATTGAATCAAACCATGTTGGGAATTTCTATGGCATCAGAACAAGTGTTGCTGGGAGCAAACCAAGTTTCCCAAAGTGCATTTGAACTGGCAAACGGTACGCAGGAGCAATCAAGCTCTGTACAAGAACTCAACGCAACAATAGAAATTATTACCCATCAAACTAAACGAAATGCGGATAACGCACAAACCGCTAACGAACTCTCTAACAAGTCCACCACTAATGCTCAAGACGGCAACAATGCCATGAAGCAGATGGTGGATGCAATGGCTCATATTAAAGATTCGTCTAACGATATATCCAAAATCATTAAGACAATTCAAGACATAGCGTTTCAAACAAATTTACTCGCGCTTAACGCCGCTGTAGAAGCCGCAAGGGCGAGCGAACACGGCAAGGGTTTCAGCGTTGTTGCTGAGGAAGTGCGTACACTTGCGGGGCGCAGTCAAACAGCCGCTACTGAAACAACAACACTTATCCAAGATTCTATCAATCGTGTAGAAACCGGCTCAAGCATAGCAGCAACAACCGCCGAATCGTTAAATGCAATTGTCGAAAGTGCAAGTGAAGTTTTGGAAATTATCAGTAGCATTTCTTCCGCTTCAAAGGAACAGGCGGAAGCGATTGCAAGTATAAGTGAAGGAGTTGCTCAAATCTCAAGAGTAATACAGAGTAATTCGGCAGTGTCCGAAGAATCAGCAGCGGCATCACAGGAATTAAATTCACAGGCTGAAATGCTCCGACAGTTGGTGGCGTATTTCAAATTGTAAAGCAATAAAAAAGAACAGCCCAAAAACGCTATTAGCATTTTCGCTGATAGCGTACAATGGCTTGGGCTGATTGCTGATGTCGCACAAACAATCTCTGCTACAATTCAGGTACTTGCTGCTATAAAGGAGTTGTTTTTTTGTCTTCTGTAGAAGAAAAAGAAAAGTTATCTAAAGTGATGTCACTAATTTTAACTCAGATAAACGAAATGGCTCGAACCTTACAAGACCGCCGTAAAGATTTAAGGGATGCTCATAAAGAAGTGTGGGCTGAAACCCCCATAATTCGTAATATGGATGATGTACTTAATTTGACCATGCTTTCTTCAGAAATTGCCCAGCATGAACGCCAGTATGCCCAAACTAACATTAAATTGGGGCAGCTTAAAAACATGATGGGTTCTCCATATTTTGCTCGTATTGATTTTATTGAAGAAGGGTATGCAGATACAGAAGAAATATATATTGGAAAATATTCTTTGTTCGATAATAATACTTTCCTTGTATACGACTGGCGCGCGCCTATATCTTCTATGTACTATGATTATGGAGTGGGGAAGGCTTCTTTTGTTGTTCCTGAGCAAGCTACTATTTTTGGAGAAATTACACTTAAACGGCAGTATCATATAGTCAACGGAGAGCTTGTGTACCTCTTTGATTCAGAACTTGCAATTGACGATGAAATTCTACAGTTGGAACTTTCACGAGCGTCCGATGCTAAAATTAAAACTATAATCCATACAATTCAAAGGGAACAAAACAAGGCTATACGAAGCGAGGCGGAGCATTTGTTAGTCTTTGGCCCCGCAGGAAGTGGAAAGACGTCTGTTGGACTGCATCGCCTGGCCTTCTTATTATATAAACATCGTGGAAGTCTTACTTCTGCTAAAGTGCGTATATTTTCGCCCGGTTCAATTTTTGCTTCCTACATTGATGGTATTATCCCGGAGCTTGGGGAAGAAGATGTCCTGACTTTAGATTTTCCTACTTTACTTAAACAATATGGAAGAAACAATGTTTTTTATGATTCATACGAGCATTATGATTTCTTGCAAACTTCTAATGATAGCGATCCCCGCCGATTATGGCTTGCACAAAAATATTCTTCTGAATTTGTGTCTTTCTTAGAAGAGTATATTAGAACTTATAAACCCTATTTAGATGAGGACATCTATTTTAACAAGGACTTACTTTGCCCTAAAGAGCGTATAAAAGATTTATACTTGGATAGAACTTCGGCCGGCAATTTATCCAGCAAAACATCACGAGTGTTGCAATATGTATCTCGTACCCATGATGAGTATTTTGCCGATAATAAAAAAGCTATTACAGATTTCTTTAATAGCTTGCAAGATGAAAACCTTAGTGATAATGCTATACGGCGTCGCTTTGATGAACAAAAAAACATTGTTATTATGGATTTGCGTAATCGTCTTATGCCTAAAAGCAAGCGGCTGTATAAAAAAATATTGCAAGCATGGTATAAGAAATTAAAACGTGACAACAAACCGGGCCGGTTGCCGGATGTTAATGAAGCTGTAAACACTCTTAAATGGGATAAGCTTTTATTTGAAGATGCACTATCTTTATTTTATATTGATATTTTGACGGGTAGGGTATCTAAGGACAAGCAAGTAAAACATATTCTAATAGATGAGGCTCAGGATATCAGTTACCTGCAACATAGAATCCTCCGGGCTCTTCATGGGAATGACTGTCACTTTACGGTATTAGCTGATGTTAACCAGGCATTGTATTCTGAAATTCATCTGCACGAGGAATCAGATATCCAAAATCTTTATCCTTCTGCTTCTACCATGCCTCTTACTACAAGCTATCGTTCTACTTATGAAATCAGTAAATTTGCAACGGATGTTTTAGGACTTAGTCACTCCGGTGCTTATCAGCGCAGAGGAGAATCACCACAAATAATGGATACAAAAAATCCGGCGGCTTCCGCTGTTGAGATAATTGAGAAGCTACCGGAGCATTTTAACACAATAGGTATTTTACTTACTAGCGATAGAGAGGCAAAAGAGTTCTATTCTCAGTTTAAGCAATTATATGAAGGGAGTCGTTCTGTAATTGCTGATGTAAAAGATTCTTTTGAACCCGGTATTATGATAATGGCAGTCCCTTTAGCTAAAGGATTAGAATTTGATGCAGTAATATGTCCCGAATATGGATCAGATGCATTTGAAAGTTATCTGGGTCGCAAATTCTTATATCTAATTTGTACTCGGGCACTGCACCGGCTCTATTTGCTCCGCTGCCTTGCTGAATAATTTCGGCAAGGCTATATTTTTAGCTTCCAGGGATGCAACCGCTTTTGCATTTGGTTTATGCTCGGGATGCTTTGGAACAAAAATAGTACAGCAGTCCTCATATGGAAGGATAGATATTTCATATGTGCCAATTTGCTTTGCAGTGTTAATGATTTGTTGTTTATCCATAGCAGCCAAAGGACGCAGCACTGCAAAATTTGATGCCGAGTCTACCGCTGCAATGCTATGAGCCGTTTGGCTTGCTACTTGCCCAATGCTATCACCTGTGATAAGGCAATGGGCTTTTTCTTTTTCTGCAATGATTGAGGCTATATGAAACATTGCTCGCTTTAGAAATAGTGTCATCTTTTCAGATTGCATATTTTCATAAATATACAACTGAGTTTCTGTAAAGGGTACCACATAAAGAGGGGAAGGGCCAATGAATCTGCACAAGCACTCCATTAAATCTATTACTTTGTCTTTAGCACGTTCAGATGTATATGGGGGGGAATGAAAATATATTGGGATAATCTCCATGCCGCGGCGAGCCATTAAATATCCGGCAACAGGGCTGTCAATGCCGCCGGATAATAAAAGTAAGCCCTTGCCTGTAGAACCATAAGGCAATCCGGATTCGCACTTGATAATATCAGTATAAACATAGGCATAGTTTCTTATTTCTATCCACACTATTACTTGGGGATTATGAACATCCACCGTTATGTTAGATCGTTGGTTTAAAATATATTCACCAATGGCCGCGGATATTTCTTGGGATTGCATTGGATATCTTTTATCTGAACGTTTCGTTTCAATTTTGAAAGTAGTTTTATCTTCTGTTAGGGTCATCAGTGCAGCTTTTTGCAAATTGGATAGTGCAGCATCATCTAATTTATAACTTATGCAAATGGCGGCTATGCCAAAGATACGGCGAATTTTTTCAATTACTGCATCTGCGTCAATATCACCATTGATATTTTCTACCAGCAATCGGCCTTGCTCTCTGGTGGTTTTTATATTTGAGTCGTTGATTAGGTTTTGTATTGTGCTTGCTAACTTTTTCTCGAAAATTGAACGATTGCCTTTTCTTAAAGCTATTTCACCATATTTGATTAGCAATACTTTTTTCACTTATTCGTCCACCTCCGTGATGTGATCGTATGTTTTCTATCGTCCCTTTGCTGTTTTTCGTAATTGAGTAACACACTCTTTTATCACTTCTTTTGCTTCCAATGCTTCTTTTTCTGTATTCATGCAAGAAAAGCTCAAGCGTATTGCACTTTCAGCACGTTCCTTGCTAAAGCCCATTGAGGTCAGTGGTGATTCTTTTTTTGCAGTTCGGCAAGCCATCCCCATTGACACATAAATTTCACGCTGAGAAAGCATGTTAACTAATGTTTCGCCTTTAATTCCAATGAAGCTTATATTTAAAATATATGGCGAGGTAACTTCCGTAGTTTGATTTATATAGGTATCTGAAATTTCATTTGCAAGTGTGCTTAATATACCCTTTATATTTTTTACTAATTCATAATTTTGATGTTGTGAATCGTATTGCTCTAATACAGCAGCCGACATTGCCAGGATACCCGGAACATTTTCTGTGCCGGGTCGAATCTGTCTTTGTTGTCCGCCTCCATGCATTATTGGTACAAGGCGCAAGCCCTTTTTTACAACTAGTCCACCAATGCCCATTGACCCATGAACTTTATGCCCACTAAACGTATAAATATCTGCATAGCTTGGTGGTTTAATTTTGCAAAATCCCTGCGAACCATCTACAAAAATAATTGCCTTTGGAAATTTTTCAGCTAATTCCTTGATGTCAAATATATCACCTGTGTCACTGCTTATTTGAGTCATACAAATCATAGCCGTTTGTTCACAAATATGCGCCTCCCATTCAGAAGGCGCAGCATATGTGACAGAGTAGCCGGGTAATGTAGATAAATACTCTAAAGGTTCTATTACAGATGGATGTTCTTGATTAGTAGCTAAGATATGAAATTTAAGACTTTTATTAGAAGCCGATTTTAATGAGAAAGCGGCTCCTAATATTCCTAAATTATTAGATTCTGTGCCTCCGGATGTAAAGATAATTTCTTTTGGATCACAGAGTAGGGGAGTGCTAATTTCTTTAATTGCCTTTTTTATGGCTCGTTCTGCTTTAAGTCCATAGGCATGTGGAGAAGAAGGGTTGCCAAAGTCCTGCTGTAATATTTCCTTAGCGGAAGCACATAATAGTGTTGTTGCAGCATTATCAAAGTAAATCACATTAGGTACCTTCTGTTTCCATAAGAATTTTTGCTATAGCAGCTATAGCGGCAGTTTCTGATCTAAGTATCCGTGGCCCTAAAGTTACTAGTTGAAATTCGTATTCTTCCATTAATGTAATTTCATTTTTTGAAAATCCGCCTTCCGGGCCTATCCATAAGGCTACTTGATCTTGTAATTTATTATTTTTTAAGGGAGAGTTCATAACTGATTTTATTGTTTTTAGATCTTCTTTTTCATGGGCAACTATTGAGTATTTGAACTTAGTTTGATACTTAACTCCTTCCCAAGATGTAGGATAATGTACTTTAGGTATAATCCCGCGCATACTTTGACCGGCGGCAGACTCTGCTATTTTTTGAAAACGCTCTACATTTGCATTTTTCTTAATAGAATGATCTGTATATATTGGGATAATTTCATATACACCTAACTCTATTGATTTTTGAATTACCCATTCAAATTTATCTGCTTTAGGCATGGCTTGAAATAGACTAATTTTACACTTAGGCTCTGTTTCGCATTGATGTTTACTTAAAATTAGACAAGTTAATGTTAAAGAGTCAATTGACTCTACTATACAATAATAATCTGTTTCTTTACCATCACAGAGAATAACTTCTTCCCCAATACGCACCCGCAGCACCTTAATTAAATGGTATGCTGTGTCTCCTTCAAGTTGCAATAATTGACCTTCAGCTTTATCAGATGGTTCGTTTATAAAATATTTAGGCATAGTATTTCTTGACCTCCTGCAAATGTATATTAATTACTTTCGATATTGCATCTTGCTACACAACAAAACCAACCATCTTTTTGCCATTCTTCTTTAATGTCCAGTCCGTTTTCACGCAAGGCATTTCGCACATCTTCAATGCGTTCATCAATTATACCTGATGCTATAAATAGTCCATTTTCTTTCATAAATTTGTTGATAATAGGAGACAGACCAATTATCGCATCGGCTACAATATTTGCTACAACAACATCATAAGTTTCATTTTGTAAAAATTCTTCAGCAAATATATCTCCTTGTTGTGTTGTGTATTTAGAAATTTTGATATTATTAAGGCGGGCATTTTCTTCAGCACATCTAACTGCACCGGGATCAATATCACATGCCATAGCCGAATGTCCACCCAGAAGTATTGATATTATAGACAATATACCACTGCCGCATCCAATATCAAGTATTTTTTTGTTTTGCAAATTCATGCTTTCTAAAGCTATTACGCACAATTGAGTGCTACTATGAAGGCCGGTTCCAAATACTGCACCGGGGTCAATGGTAAAAACAATCTTTTCAGGATCCGGCGTGTACTCTTCTTCCCAACAAGGGCAGACAATTATTTTGTCACCTATTTCAAAAGGTTTGTACGTTTTTTTCCACTCATGGAGCCAATCATCATCGTTGACCGGGCCATACGTAAATTCCAAAGCTCCAAAATCTATTTCAGGAATGGAAGAAACCATATCTTGCAATCCAACTTCTATTCCTTTTAATAATCCCTTATCACCTTCCTGTATATAAAATATTATTTCTGTGCCGGGCTTGTTTGTGGAATTTTCATCTTTATAATCCCAATCTAAGGGATGGTCAAGTAAAAAGCGATCCATTGATTCATCATCGATTATTCTAATATTTGGTATTCCTTTAATCATTAAAAAGCCGGTTAATAATTCTACAGCTTCTGATGTGGATTTTATACGAATTTCTATCCATTCCATAGGTTTGCTCCCTCAAATACTGTTTTTAATACAATGCTTGTGCAATATATCTTGCATTGATGCTGTTTTTAAAACAACGATCGTGCAAGACATGCTGCACAAGCATTGTATTAAAAACAGTGATGTTGATAATTTTGATAGTTTAATTCCTACTTTAGATACTAATAGGGTATCAATTTATGCAAAAATTGTCAATATTACAGAATGTTGATATAATAGTATAGCAAATAAATTTTGAAGTTATGATACATTACAAAACCAAAAAATGTTTGCAAAATCAAAATATACTATTTGCATTTTATCATATGTAAAACCATGTTATTTGATTATTCTCAGTAAGTTTGAGTAAAATGCAAATTTGGTATTAAAAGAGGCGAAAATATTGTATACAGCACTGTACAGAAAAAAGCGTCCCACCACATTTTCTGATATCATCGGACAAGGGCCTATTGTCACCACCTTAACCAATCAGCTAAAAGGGCGGCACATTTCTCATGCATATTTATTTTGCGGGACTCGCGGTACCGGAAAAACATCTACAGCTAAAGTTTTTGCACGTGCTGTCAATTGCCCCAAAGCTGTAGATTTTGGAGAACCTTGCAACGATTGTGATACCTGTCGTGACATCTTGGCGGATCGCAATTTAAATGTTATTGAAATTGACGCTGCCAGTAACAATGGTGTGGAAAATATACGTGACCTAAGAGAAGAGGTTAAGTATCTTCCAACCACAGGAACATTTAAAGTTTATATTATTGACGAGGCTCATATGTTAACTACTGCGGCTTTTAATGCACTGCTTAAAACTTTAGAAGAGCCGCCAAATCATGTAATATTTATATTGGCTACAACAGATCCCCAAAAACTTCCTGCTACAATTTTATCCCGTTGTCAACGTTACGACTTTAAAAGGATAACCAGATCAGATATGGTAACTACTTTAGCTGCGTATATGGAAAAGGATAATATAACTACTGATTTAGATGCATTAGAGTATATTGCTTCCGTATCTGATGGTGCTATGCGTGATGCTCTCAGTATATTGGATCAATGTATATCGCTTTATACTACCGAATCTATTACATTGGATAAAGTACAAACTCTTTTAGGCGCAATGGATCAGTCTGCACTTTTTGATTATGGAGGTGCTTTAATCAAAAGTGATTCTGCTACTGCTTTAGCTATTATTGCAAAGGCGACTAAAGAGGGTAGGGATTTATCACGCTTTACCTCAGATATAATAACTCATTTTAGAAATTTATTGGTAGCTGCTCAAATAACCGACCATACAGATATTTTAGATTATTCAACAGAAACCGTAGAGCGTTTTCGCAAACAAAGTGCAGATGCAACGCCGGAAACTTTGATAGGATTCATTAAAGAGTTTTCAGAGCTTCAAAATCAATTGCGTTATTCTTCTCAAGAACGTTTGGGCTTGGAAGTGTGTACGATTAAATTGTGTAGCCGGAATGAGATTTCTGCGCAGCCAATTGCTCCGGTTTCAGATTTTAAGTCAATTTCTTCTGAACAAATTATACCTGAGCAAACGCCACCACCTTTACAAATTTCATCACAAGAAAAAGAAAGCAACAAACCAACTGACATTGAAAAAAACTGGAAATCATTTTGTGGAAATTTTACCGGACTTCTTAAACAAATGTTGTCCATATGTAAAGTGGAGGGTGGCGAAAATATTACTATAATTTGTCGTGATCAAGCAAGTGCAAATTATGTAAAGGATCAAAAAAACCTTATATTGGCAGAGATGGTAAAATACTTCAATCTTCCAAACGAACCAATTATTGTATTTAAACACGATGAAGGTTATAATAAAGCAGACGGAAATGAAATATTTAAAGAAAGTATCCGCACGCAAATTAACATGCCTGTGGAATTTGAATAGGAGGCGTTTATGGCTAAAGGATTTGGTGGTATGCCGCCGGGTGGTATGAATAATTTGATGAAGCAAGCTCAAAAGATGCAAAAACAGATGGCACAAATGCAGGAAGAGTTAAAGTCAAAGACAATAGAATCTTCCTCCGGAGGTGGAGCAGTTAAAGTAGTTATTAACGGCGAACATATGATAGAATCACTAACAATTGATGAAACTGTTTTAGATGATGTGGAAATGTTACAAGATTTAGTGATGACTGCAATTAACGAAGGTATGAGGCAAATGGATGAAATGGTTAACAATCAAATGTCAAAGCTGACAGGTGGCATGGGACTTCCCCCGGGATTATTTTAAATGTACGGAGAACCGGTTACGCAATTGATAGAAGCCTTGTCTCGGCTTCCCGGAATAGGTGGCAAATCTGCACAGCGACTGGCCTTTCATATAATACGTATGCCAAAGGACAGGGCTGAAAATCTTTCCCGGGCAATAAAAACTGCTGTTGATAATGTACGCTACTGTTCTACATGCTGTAACCTGACGGATACGGATCCTTGTGGAATTTGCACAAGTGGCAAGAGAGATACTCAATTAATAATGGTAGTAGAAGATCCTCGTGATATGGCAGCATATGAACGTACTCACGAGTACCATGGATTATATCATGTTCTTCATGGAGTTCTTTCACCAATGAATGGGGTAGGGCCAAGTGATTTGAAGATTGGCGAGTTATTAAAGCGAATTCAAGCTAATTCTGTAGCAGAAGTGATAACTGCAACCAACCCTACTGTAGAAGGAGAAGCTACTGCTATGTATATAAGTAAGTTGCTAAAGCCTTTAGGCATAAAGGTTACTAGGATAGCCCATGGAGTTCCTGTAGGCGGCGACTTAGAGTATGTAGACGAGGTAACTTTAACACGGGCATTAGAAGGTCGCGTAGAAATATAGACTTTAGGCGCATTTAATGGTATTCTTAAATAAGGCGAATTATAGTTATCTGCAAGTTGGTGAATGAATATTAGGAGGAATAATAATTAATGACTGAGTATGCAAATATGTGGAAAAATTACTTTAATTTTGGTGCTCGCACAACTGTAAGAGGCTACTGGATGGCCATTTTATTTCATTTTCTTGCAGGTCTTGTTATATCAATAGTATTCACGTTAATTTTGACGGATACAGCATGGGTTGCTAGTATGATATTTTCTGTGGCTTCACTTTTTCCAACTCTTGCTATGATGGTTCGTCGGTTGAGAGACGCAGGTAAGCATTGGGCATGTATTTTCCTTTCCCTTATTCCATTTGTGGGAATTATTATACTAATAGTTTTCTTGGTCAAAGGTTCTGTGCCGGAAAATGGCGTACCTGTAGTGTAATAGTTAAAGGACATAGCTTTCAAAATTTATTTTTAAATACATTCACCAATTTAAAAAGCCTAATAAAGATGGACTTGGTAGGAAGATATCAGGTTCATTTTTTTATCTTATTTTTAAATGGTTGATATCTGTAATTAACATATACACCAATGGCTTTGTTGTATCATTGACAACAAGTTTAGGCTGTGCTAACATCAAATAATTATAATTACCGGTAGGCAAAGTAGGGGTGGACTGCATGACTGCACAATATAGAATTAAAATACATATTTTAATAGTTGTTATTGTCTTTTTTAGTGCATGTATTTTGCCTCGATTTTCTATTATTAATCATAGCTGCGAAAGTTGTGCAAATTTTACTATTTGTAAAACTTTAGCAAATCCTCCGCTGTCAATTTGGTATCCGCCTATATTAGGGCTTGTGCTTTTCTTTCTATATGTAGGGCTGTTACTGCCTTTTGCTCTAAATCAATTTCCCGAAAATTTGAACTTTTTATCTTTAGTGAGATGGAAAATACAGATGAATAATTGAATAAAAACCTAGTAAAATGGTAGTGGGATTGTAAAATACATTTGTATAATACCGGGAGGTTTTTATTTATGAAGCAAATTATTATGCTTTTATTTGTGTTCACATTTTTAGCAGGCTGCTCTCAGCCACAGACGGATGAATCCTTGATATCAGAAAATGGACAAGGATCCCTGAGAGTTATTGCATCTGTTTTTCCACAATATGATTTTGTTAGGCAAATTGCGGGGGATAGAGTTGAGCTTAGTATGCTAATTTCTCCGGGTGGTGAGCCTCATGCTTTTGAACCATCACCACGGGATATTATTGCTCTTAACAATGCAGATTTAATTGTTTATGTTGGAGGACATGGAGAAGCTTGGGTGGATATGATTTTAGATTCTCTTGATCAACCTAACTTAC
>WQVX01000064.1 GCA_009785615.1 Defluviitaleaceae bacterium
AGGTTGTGTGTTTTTGCCGGACGCGCCACACTTTGCACAAAAACTACCATCCCCGGGTATTTGACTTCCGCATTTAGTACAAAACATTAGATCACTCCTTCTAAAATTTTTCTATACTATATTGACTATATACTAAATTACGCAATAAAATTTTGTTTGTCTGTCTCGTAATTTGTTATTTGCAATTAAGAATTGTAGCGAATTGCAACATAAATGCTACAAATAGATTTGTGGTGTAGTCAAGAGTAGGGTAGAGATAATGGAGTGTGGCATTTCGATGCACTTTCGAAATACCACTTTTAACCTCTATTTTCGCACTTTTGATATCTTAGAATTTCATTGCAATTTGCTACACTCTTATCTTGTAAAAAACCTCCTAAGGTGCTGCGATAAAACATCGCAGCACCTATATTTGAGTTTATTAAAATTAATATAGATATTATTGTAATATTTTTTAAAAATGAAGGTAGTCTTAATAAAAGATATATAGTTTCGAGTTCATTTTAAGTGGGGTTGGATTGGTATATCAAAAAAGAAAAGAGGCTGTTCATTGAAAATAATATTGTGCTTTTTGCCAATGCCTTTATATATAGGCAAATTTGAACCACTAGAAATTCCTCCTATGGTACTCTATCTTCTTCACGCAGTGCTAAAAAATAAAGGATATGAAATTACCGTGGTAGATCCATATGAGTTTATAGAATTTGAAAACAAAAAAAGTGAAGAGGAATTAATAACGGCATGTTACGAGTATTTAAAGTCAAAAATTTCATATGATGACATTGTTTGCTTTTCGGCAAATAGCTTCAATTGGGGAATTTCTAAAGAAATTGCAAATAGAATATCAAAAAATAATCAAATGCAAAAAATAATATTTGGAGGATTACATCCTACAATATTTGATGAGCATATATTAAAGGCAACAAGTGCTTCGCTTGTAGTAAGAGGGGAAGGTGAAAAAAAATTACCTGAAGTCATTGATGCTATAGTTAACAAAAAACCACTTTCGGAAATTAAAAGTATTACATATAGAAGCGGTGATAAGATCGTTAGAAATCCTGACGAGGCATATTTAACAGTGGAAGAACTAGAAGAAAGCCCTTTGCCAGATTTTTCTGTAATTCCTATAGAAGCAAAATATAAGTACATGCCTATTGAAGCTTCAAGAGGATGTAAGTTTAGTTGTGCATTTTGTTCAATAACTCATCGATCTGTATGGAGGGGAGTAAGTGTAGACTCACTCGAACATCGAGTTTGTGACATCATGAAATATAAACATATGTTTACTCAGAAAACAGACATAGTTTTTATGGATGACTGTTTTACAGCCGATACAGAGAGAGCCAAAGAAATTATTTTTAGAATAAAGGATCACCTTGTTAATTCAAAAATTTGCATTGAGGTAAGGGCTGCGGATGTTCTTAAAGGTGATTTGTTCAATAGTATTGATTGCAATGTTGTAAAATGGATGCAGGTTGGGGTCGAATGTGGCTACAATGAAGGCTTAAAAAAGATAAAAAAAGGGTTAACAGTTGAATTATTATATGCCGCTTTAGATAAGCTTGTTGAAAATGGATTTAAGAAAAAAATGTTCGTGTCATTTATTATTGGATTTCCGTGGGAGGGCTTTGAGGAAATTAATAAAACACTTGATACAATTGAAGATATTGCAGTTAAATTTGGCATAGCGTGTAATGCTAACTGGTTGTGGCTACTGCCATCTGAATTATGGTCTGAAAAGGAGAGTTATGGGATTACAATTAACGAATTCATATTCGATGACGTATATTGGGTCACAAAAGAAAGTAATTTCTGTAGAAGCCATCCCTTAGTTTCTGAAGATATGATTATTCAGGCACATGAAAGAGTTTGGAAGATGACAGAGCGTGGACTACCAGTAAATTTAAATGGGCCATTTTTTATGAGCAAAAAATTATTGCCATTTAGAAAGCAAAATCTAGTTGTTAAACTAGGTTCAGAAGTAGAGAAACCTAAATGGCATAGAAAGGCTATAGAAGATTAAAGCCGTCAATTTTCTGTTTTGTTTTCAATGTGTTTAACTTGGGGGTATTAAATGGCACAAAAGCCAGAAAGGAAAGTTTTATGAGATATACTTCAATAGGTTACCAGTTAACAGATAAATGTAACGCAGCATGTAAAGGATGTTGTGAATCAGCTAATCCGCAGCTAAATGGCAAGTTAGATATTGGGCTAATCCTAAAAAGTATTGATTCTATCAAGGACATAGAAGATATTAAAAATATAGGTTTAACAGGTGGAGAACCATTTTTATATGTCGAGGATGTTTTGACTGTTGCAGAAGCGTGTAAAAAAATAAATCGTAATTTTGTAGTTACTACAAATGCATTTTGGGGTGAGTCCTATGAATATGCTTTCGGAGTATTATCTCAACTGAAGAAAAACAACTTGTCATCTATTGTTGTAAGCGTAGATTCATTTCATTCTGAATATATATCTGTTGAGAGTGTGAAAAATGTTTTGAACGCATGTATGGAATTGGGGATAGTAAGACAAATTCAAGCTACCTCTACTAAGTCTAGTTTATCACAAACAGACGAAATTTTAGCAAAATTAGGACAAGGAAAAATGGACTCGGTAGTTGTAAATTCATCGTTACTTCCTGTTGGCAGAGCAAAAGAAAATATAAATCCAGAAGATTTTTTTACACGTAAACTGCTAAAAGCCGCTCTTTGTCATTATCAAAATGGATTTTTTATAGCAGTTGATGGTAAAGCTGTACCGTGTTGCTCTCCTAGTTGCTTCGGAATTCCGTTTAACTTTGGAAATATATACAATAATTCTATAAAAGAAATACTGGAAAATATGTATGAAAACAAACTTATGCGCACAATTATCAGTGAAGGTTTTTCAAATCTATTGAAGATAGCAAAAGAAAAATGGGAATATATTGAGTCAAACGAATATGTTAATGTGTGCCATTTATGTCACGATCTGCTTTGTGATAGTGAAAGATATAACTATCTGCAAAAAACAGCTGAGACCTTGGTAAAAGTAAAAGAAAACATAAGGTCTTGGGCAAAATGACGCACATTTATATACAGACCTAAAATTAATTATGCAAAAGGAGACAAAGTTATGTTATCAAAAGAAAGAGCAGACATCATTTGCAGTATTTTAACGGAAGATTTAGATCGTGCAAAAGAACTCTCAACATTAGAGACAAAAAAAGCTGTAGAAGAATTTAATAAACTACGGCCTGGTCATAATTTTACGTTAGACGAGCTTGTGGAGTATTCAAAGTCCACACAAGAGTTGGACTTTGACGAACTTGACCAAGTAGCTGGAGGCGCAACATTCCCTGGTGTTGTTGGTGTTGTCCCGGGACCCGCAATGGTTATGCCTGGGCCGGGAATTGTAGTAATTGTAGGTCCATTTTAAGTGACAAACTCAATAAATAATCACACTTATTACTTAGTTGACGTATTATGAGTTTAGTTTATAGGAACGCAAACCTTGTCCTCTATTACTCAATATACAAGTCTAAAATTTATTATAATATAAAATAAGGAGAGAGTATAATGTTATCAGAAAAAAGAGCAGACATAATTACCAGTGTTTTAACAGAAAATTTAGATCGTGCAAAAGAATTATCAACACTTGAACCAGAAAAAGCTGTTGAGGAAATTAACAAACTACGACCCGGTTACAACTTTACTTTAGACGAGCTTGTGGAATATTCGAGGGCAGCGCAAGAGTTGAGTCCTGAAGAGCTTGACCAAGTAGCAGGAGGAGGAGTAAAAATTGTTGTAGTTGGAGGCGTGGTTGTAGTTGGAGCTGGAGCTGTAGCTGTGGCTGTAGTTGGAGCTTGATTATTAAGAACTCAACAAATAGCCGTCTTAATACCTTATAGTTGTATAATGAATTTAGTTTTATAAGAACGTAGACTTAATCCTCCGTTACTCAATATATATGGGTCTGGTATATTAATGGAGGATTAATACTTCAAATGCGAACTATTAACTTTCGAAAATAATATTTTGTGATTCCCTGTAAGGATTGGTATTGGGGCAAAATAAAATGTTTAAAAAAGGTTTGGTTTTATGCTATATACTTCCGTTGGTTATCAGTTGACAGATAGTTGCAATGCAAAATGTAAAATATGTTGTACATCAAGCCCACTACAAGACGGTAGGAGATTGGATATAGAATTAATACTAAATAGTATTGATTCTACCAAAGACATAAAAAGCATTAATACAATTGGGATAACAGGTGGTGAGCCATTTTTGTATATTGATGACGTGCTTGCTATTTCTGAAGCGAGTAGTAAAATAGGTCACCGTATTTCAGTCACTACAAATGCTTTTTGGTGTGAATCATATGACATTACACTCAAAGTGTTATCTCAACTAAAAAAGAACAATTTGACTTATTGCATTATAAGCACTGATGCATTTCATGAAGAGTATGTCCCCATTAAATATATAAAAACTCTTGTGAGAGCATGTAAAAATGTAGGTATTAATCCACAAATACAAAGCATATCCACAAGATCAAATTTAGCTCATACAGATAGAATCATCAGTGAATTAGGCTCAGATAAGATAAATTTAGCGGTGTTTTATGGATCTTTACTCCCTGTAGGTATGGCCAAGGAAGCTGTAGCTTCCGAAGATCTTTTTACTTGCAAATTGAGCCATATAGTGTGTCCTTTTAAAAATACTCTGCTTATAACCTCTGATGGTCGCGCTATGCCCTGTTGTTCTCCTAGCAGTTTTGATATCCCTTTTGATTTTGGAAACATACACACTGATTCAATATCCATCATATTACAGAGAATTTATAAATGTAAGTTAATGTGTACGATTAAAGGCGAAGGATTTCTTAATCTTCTGAAAATAGCGAAAGAGGAGAGGGGTTACCTTGAGTTAGATGGGTATGTTAATGTATGTCATTTATGTCACGATTTATTGAATAATCCCGAACAATACAAATACCTTCAAAAAAAAGCGGAGATTTTGGCTGATATCCAAGATGGTTTAAGAAGCTGGACTAAGTCTTGACATACATTCATATAATACAGGCCTATAAAAAATAAAATCCTCATTTGCTAGGTGGTGCTACGATTGATATAATTTCATCACTAAAATGTGTCGTGTGCAAAGGTGATGAGCTTGAGGATGGATTACATTTACGATTCTCAGCGCAAAACGTCTTGGAGTAACGCAGAAGAGCGAACACCTGTACAAGAGTTTATTCACCGACACTATCAAGAAACAGGAGAGTCAGAATTCATAAATTCATACGTCCCCAACACATGTCAATCATCTTGAAAAAGTTGAGATTATGATAAATTTGGTTTTTGAAAATCCTAAAACTCTTCGGTTTCGTGATTTTTATGTCGCAAAGTCAACAAGCATAGCACCACCATGCAAATGAGGATTTTAAAAATTATATTAAGGAGAGATTATCATGATAGAGCAGGACAAATCAAACATACTAACTAATTTTTTGATGGAAGATGTGGAACGTGCAAAGAAAATAACAACACTTTCCGCTGAAGAAGCTTTGAAAGAGATTAACAATCACTGTGAGTGCAATTTCACTTTAGATGAACTTGTTGCATATTCTAAAATTCAAGCTAAAGCTAAATTTGACGATGAATTGGGGCATGAAGAGCTTGACCAAGTAGCAGGAGGGGGCGTATTTGTTGCAGGCTATGTAGTTATAGTGGGTGCCTCTGCGATTTTTCAGTAGCAGTATAAATATATAAAAATCTAGTTTTCTAGTATCATATAGCGATTTTACTTAGCGTTAGTTGAAAGTTAGATGGAAAATCGGCGAATTTAAGCCGTTTTTCAGTGAAATTTTGAGACAACAAAAAGTTAAAATGCTATAAATTCTATCTTTCGTTAAGCAGATATTTGGGTCTGGTATTTTGTTTAACGAAAGTTTTTTGCATTTGGCATTGTTGCGCCGTTAACATTAAGCCAGAAGAGAAATTTTTGAATTTATGCAAATAAATTTACTACTATTTTAGAAATTTGATTATATCTCAGCTTCTTTCACATATATTGTAATATGGCAAGAATATATATGTAAAAACAATCTCAGGAAAGGAAATCAATCAATGATAAAAACTAAACCTAGATTCAAAAAAATCGTAGCTCTTGCTATCTTCTTAGTAATTATTCTAAACAATGCTGTATTTGTACTAGCTAACTCCCCTTTAGAGACTTTACAACAGCGTAGCATAGATGGTGTTATCTATGTACCAATGCGTTTGACAGCTTATGCTCATAATGCAACAATAGAATGGGACAGTTTGAATCATGCTGTTATCTTAACTATGGCAAATGGTAAGATATCAGTAATTAGTATTGAAACTGCTGGTGGCTTTATTGAAGATGGAATTTCATGGATAACCTTTGAATATGCTGTTAATTTATTTGGTATAAGCTACGAAATGGATATTGAGATAAACTATGTCATAAACAATGAGATAGACGTTGAGATAACCCACGAGACTGATGTTCTGTTTCATGTTGAAGAAGTCATTGTTGGCAAAAATGCACAATGGGCTTTAGACGCTACCCTTACTGTACCTGTAGAAGCTAGTTTGCAAAATCCAGTTCCAGGGGTTGTTCTTGTCCATGGCTCCGGCCCACATGATAGAAATCAAGAAATAGTACCTGGTCATGCAAATTTCTACGAAATAGCTTCGCATCTCTCTTCAAACGGAATTGCTGTACTGCGCTACGACAAACGTACATTTACTCATGGTATGGCAATGGTGGAAGAACTAGGTATCACTGCTATTACAGTTTGGGAGGAAACAATAGAAGATGCGATACTTGCAGCAGAAATTTTGCGTACAGACACTCGTATTAGTGAAGTATTTATGATTGGACATAGCTTAGGAGGGATAATGGCTCCTCGCATTCATGCCCACGGTGGAAATTTCGATGGACTAATTTTTAAAGCAGGCTCTCCACGTTTTTTGTTAGAGATTAGCTTAGATCAGAATGTACTTTTGATTGAGGCAATGGATGAGGGGCCAGAGAGAGATGCCACAGTTGCACAGATGGAAGCCTTCGCCCAAGAAATTTATGCATTATCAGATATGTCGCGAGAAGAAGTACAAGATGTTGAACTTGCAGGAGCTGGGGGGTACTACTGGTGGGATTTGCTTCATAACCCAGTATCAAATTATATTATAAGCATAACAAATATACCAGTATTAGTAATGCAAGGTGAAAATGATTTCCAGGTGACTGTAGATGAAGATTTTTATGCGTTGCAACAGCTTCTAGTTGACCATAACAATGTGACATTTATCCTATATCCAGGGCTAAATCATTTTTTTATGCCGACTACAGCTACCAACATATTGGAGGCCATTTCAGAACTTACAATTCCAAGCACTATCTACCATCAAGTTTTACAAGATATTGTAGATTGGATACACTCCAATTCAGCGTTAGAATATAGAGTTGATGTAACTTAACTTAACACAAGTTTACAGCTAAAACTACGCAATCTATGGTTGACTTTATTGAATAATTTAGGAGGAATATAGAATGGAATTATGGCAAATTATAATCATAATCTTAATAATCCCACTCTCAATGATTGTATTCGGTTTTTACATGAAAAGAGGTGGGCCAAAAAAAATAAATTGGTGGATTGGCTATAGAACGCGAATGTCTAAGAAAAACAAAGATACCTGGACATTTGCTCATGTATATTGTGGAAAAATATGGTTTTTATTTGGTTTTGTTTTGAGCATTCTCTCTATCGGAGCTGTGATTCTTTTTGAATATGAATCATCGCTAATCTGGATTGCATTAGCGCAACTGCTTGTTTTAATGATCCCCCTCATACTTACCGAAATTGCACTAAGAAAAAAGTTTGATAAAAATGGTGAACCCAGAGACAATAACTAGGCTTTTCATTTCAAAACGTGTTATTTGCAATTAAGAATTGTAGCGAGTTGCAACGTAAATGCTACAAATAGATTTTGTAGTGTAGTCAAGGGTAGGGTGGAGATAATGGAGTGTGGCATTTCGATGCACTTTCGAAATACCCCTCTTAATCTTTATTTTCGTACTTTTGGTATCTCATAATTTCATTGCAATTTGCTACACTCTTATCTTGCAAAAAATACACTACCTAGTGACAAAACATTATTTATCATAGATTCTTTATAACTGTCAGTTGACAATTGGTTTGCAGGGTTAGATAATATGTTTAAAGCCTATCCTCTCGGATAGGCTTGGTTGTTTCCATTGATATTTAGATAATCTAATTTTCTCTTTCACGTACTATAAAGTGTATGGGGGTACCCGCAAAGCCAAAAGCATCTCTAAGCTTATTTTCTAAAAAACGTTTATAGGAAAAATGCATTAGTTTGCTGTCATTTACAAATAATATAAAAGTAGGCGGTTTTACAGATACTTGAGTAGCGTAGTATATTCTGAGGGCTTTGCCCTTGTCTGTAGGTGGCTGATGGATAGCCGTTGCTTCGATGATAACATCATTAAGAATACCTGTGCTGATGCGCATAGCGTTATTTTGATACACCGTATGGATTAAGCTAAACAACTTATTAACCCGCTGGCCTGTTAGGGCAGAAATAAAAAGTTTGGGAGCATAGGGCATATAAGCTAGTTCTTTATCTATGGTATCAGAAAAAGTTTTCATTGTACGAGTATCTTTTTCGATTTTATCCCATTTATTAACTGCTATTATTGCCGCCTTGCCGCGTTCGTGGGCAATACCGGCAATTTTTGTGTCCTGCTCTGTTATACCTTCTTCGGCATCTATCAAAAGTACGCACACATCTGCCCGCTCTACTGCGGATACTGCTCTTACAATAGAATATTTTTCAATATTTTCTTTGATCTTGCTTTTTCTGCGTATCCCGGCTGTGTCCATAAATACGTAATTTCTATTTTGATGTTCATGATAGGTATCAACAACATCGCGGGTAGTGCCCGGCGTGTCACTTACTATCACCCGTTCTTCTCCTAAAATGCGATTGATTAAAGAAGATTTGCCTACGTTTGGCTTACCCACTATTGCTACTTTTATAATTTCTTCTTCCAAATCTTCTTCTATCGACTTGGGGAAAAGAGCTATAACTTCGTCTAATAGGTCGCCAAGCCCCAGGGCTTGCCCCGCAGATATGGGAATTGGATCGCCAAGCCCCAGGCTGTAAAATTCGTAGATATTATTTTCTTGTGAAGCAGGGGCATCTATTTTATTGACCACCAGCAAAACCCGTTTTTGAACCTTTCGCAGCATATTAGCAACGGTATAATCCGCTTCTAAAACCCCGGCGCGCCCGTCTACAATAAAAAGGATAACGTCCGCAGTATCCATAGCAATTTCTGCCTGATTTAAGACTTGTTTTGCTAAAAACATATCGCTTTCCGGATCCAATCCTCCTGTATCTACAAGGGTAAAATGACGGTTAAGCCATTCTGCATCAGCATATAGTCGGTCACGGGTAATACCGGGCTTATCTTCTACTATGGCCAGACGACTTCCTGCAATTTTATTGAATAATGTAGATTTACCTACATTTGGGCGTCCTACTACGGCAACAATGGGTTTTGACATGGTGATCCTCTTTTCATATAAAGCTGTATTCTGTACTTATTACTTACGTATTATTATAGCTTATACGTAAAGGATCCGGCAAACATCATATTTTTTAGCGTAAATCTACTCGGTTTTTTAATAAATGAAGAGTTGCAAATACAGCCACAAATGCAAAACCAAGAAATGTAATATAGTAGACAAAACTACTATGCCACATCATAAAAGTTCCTATAAAACTTCTTGTCATTCCTAAAAATAATACATCCAAAAAAGTAGCAACTCTAACAGTAAGTATTAGATAAAGGATGGCTACAACTCCTGCTACAAAACCATGCACGTGCCAACGTCCAATAACAGAGTTTGCTAAGGTTATTCCAAAAAATATAATTGCAATTAGTAAAAAAGCAATCACATTCATGGCAAAAATACCTTCAAAAAAATTACTAATACTACCACCGTGCCAAGCAAAGCTATTTCTAGCGTGATTCCACGAGACGGTACCAATTGCAAAAATAAGAATCATACAAGAAGCAACTATCATCATGAAATTGTACCATATTAACGATACAATCAGCTTTGAAGCAAGCTGACGGGTTCGGTTTACAGGCAGCGTCAGCATAAGATACCCGCTATTTTTAAAGAAACTACGATTATATAAGTTGAAAATTTGGACGACTGATGCAACAGAAACAACTGTAACCGCTATAGAAAGGGATAAAAATCCCCATACATCTAATGAGGATTGTACATGCATAGGAGTCAAAAGACCCATCCTTAACACAATAGACATGCCAATCAGCAAAGCTCCCATACCAAGAAAAGCATTTCTGCTAAACATCAAATCATATTTTAACTGCTTAATGAACATTTCTGAACACCTCCCGGAATAGCTGATCTAAAGAAACATTTCTTTCTTCGCGGATTTTTTCCGCTTCATCACATATAACAATCTGCCCTGATTTTAGGAAAATAGCAGCATCTAAAATTGGCTCAATGTCTGCAATAATATGAGTGGAAAGCAGAATGGAGCTTCCCGCCGGAAAGTGCCGCAATATGGTATCAATAATAAATTCTCGTGAGGCCGGGTCAACCGCTCCTATAGGCTCATCAAGTACGTACAGTTTAGCTTGCCTTCCCATTACCAGGGATAAATTAACCTTTTCTTGCATTCCTCTTGATAAAGTTTTAATTTTTTTGTTGCATGGAATTTTCATAGTTTCCAGCATACTTGATGTAAGCTCTACATTAAAATCTTCATAAAAGTCAACAAAAAAAGCAATAGCCCGGTTAACTGTAAACCACGTTGGAATATGGCTTACATCCGGCAAATATGAAATATATTTGTTAGCTTCGTGCCCCGGTTTAAGACCCGCAATAATCACTTCGCCGCTATAATCTTGCAGCAATCCCATAATAGTCTTAATAAGTGTTATTTTTCCGCTTCCATTAGGCCCAAGTAACCCTACAATTTTTCCGCCGGGGATATCAAAGGATACATCTTTTAAGGCTTCTTTGTTTCCATAGCTTTTGCTTAAATTTTGGATTTGCAGTACATTATCCATTGCCATCCATCCTTTCAATATAATTTTTTACATAATCTTCTATCCCATCTTTTATCATGCCGTATTCCATCATTTCATCTACATATTTTTTTGTGATTTGCTGAGGAAAGCTAGACTTTAAACGTGCAATAATTCCTACATCTTTGGTTATAAAACGACCGCTGGTTCGTTCAGAAAAAAGGTATCCCATTTCTTCCAATTTAGCTAAAGATCTCTGCATGGTATTGGGATTTACTTTAAAATTTGCTGCCATTTCTCGTACAGATGCCACTTTTTCGCCGGGTAAAAGATCTCCTTTTGCAATAGAAAGCAAAATGTTGTCAATAATTTGCTGATATATGGGCAGTTGATTGTTGTAGTTCATGGGTATTCACCTCCTTGTATCGATGTACTATGTAAATAATACAATGGTACAAGCGACCTGTCAAGTTTTAAAAAATCGAGTCTGCAATAGACTCGTTATTAGAAGCTGTATGTAGGTATAGAAAAAAACTGTTACATTTTATCAACCTCAATATTGAAAACAGCGTTAAACTATGCTATAATTATCTCAAACGAAAGGTGGCGATTAAGAATTTTATTCACACCCTGTATTAAGAAATATTGCAAAAAAACATCCGCAAGGGGGAAATCATGTATCAATCTGTTAGAAGTGATAACACTCATAATATTAACAAGAGGAATTTCAAAAGGAGAACTGCACCGGAGCGCATTTTTAGGTCGTTAATAATCTCCCTTTCTATCGCTACGGTTAGTTTGATTGCTATAGTATTTGTTATGCTTATGATTTTTGGCGTTAGAGAGGTTGCCGTTCCCTTTACGCTTACATTTGCTGTTGTTGCAGTAGTTGTCTCGCTTTGTGTTGTGTTTTCAATGAAACAACGCATATCATATTATACGCTATATTCATTAAAACGCCTTACAGATGCTGATACAGCCGCACCATTTAATGCTAGGTCAGAAGATTTTGAAAGTCCTAATGACGAAGTGGCAATGCTGTACGCAAAATACGCAAAAATTTCTATGGACTATGAAGATTTACTTGCCGGAATAGACTATATAGAGCACGCCATTACAACAAATGATTGGTATAGTCGTGCTGACGCTTCAAAACTAAGCGGGGCAAGTAAAGTTGCTATTGAAAAAGTCAACCATATAGTTGACACCATATTCAGATACATGGACATAATACCCTGCGTTTATTGTGTTTTTGATAATGAAGGCAGATTTATATTTATGAACAAACACGCAAGGGAACAAGGCTTTAAAATAGAAACATCACTAGGCAAAACATTCCATGAAATTATGCCATCCAAAGAAACAGCAATGGCTACCGCTAATATAAAGCATGTTGGAAAAACAGGGGAAGAAATGCGATACCAATCCGCTTTCATTTCTGAAGCAGGGAATTTATTTGTTGAAGAACATGTAAACATTCCAATAAGAAACGACCAAGATAAAATAATTGCAGTAGCAGTAATTAACTTTGACGTAACGCAAATGGTTGAAATTGGAAATTATCAGGAACAGGAAGCCGCTCGTGTAAGCACAGCACTCCAAGAGGGGCTTGCTCGTGGTGTGTTAAAATTTGATTATTGGCCTACACAAGCTAATGATAACACAGCAAAAGTAGCTGAATCATACCAAATTATTGGCAAGGCAATAGGTAGCGCGGTTAATTTCATCAATGGGTATATCGAAGAAGTAAGTAAAACGCTTTTATCTGTTGCTGATGGTAACTTGACCGTTAGTATAAACCGTGAATACAACGGCGATTTTACGGCTATTAAGGATTCTATAAACAACATCATTAGTAGTTTGCACCAAACTATGACGGAAATTTCTACCGCAGCCGACCAAGTATTATCAGGTGCCGGTCTAATTTCTAACAGCGCGTCTCAGTTATCAATCAGCGCACAAGAACAAGCAAGTGCCATACAAGAACTTACTGCCACCATAGACGTGATTAATCAACAAACCAGGCAAAATGCAAATAACGCATTAACTGCCAACGAACTTTCAAGCAAATCTACAACCAATGCTCAAGAGGGCAACAAAGCCATGGATCAGACTGTAGAAGCAATGGCACAAATAAAAGAATCATCCGGTAATATATCCCTAATTATCAAGACGATTCAAGATATAGCTTTTCAAACAAACCTACTTGCCCTCAACGCATCAGTAGAAGCGGCAAGGGCCGGCGAACATGGCAAGGGATTTTCTGTTGTAGCTGATGAGGTACGCAGCCTTGCAGGGCGCAGCCAAAATGCCGCAAACGAAACAACAACACTAATACAGGATTCTATTGACCGTGTAGAAACAGGCTCAACAATTGCCGAAACTACATCAAGGTCATTAGATGCCATTGTTACAAGTTCTTATGAAGTTTCAAATGTTATAGACAGTATTTCCGCATCGTCAAAAAAGCAAGCAGAATCCATTGCAAGCATTAGTGCAGGTCTTGCACAAATATCCAAAGTGACACAAAGCAATTCCTCAGTTTCAGAAGAAACGGCTGCGGCTTCCGAGGAATTAAATTCGCAAGCGGAACTACTCCGACGATTGGTAGCATATTTTAAGTTGTAGTTTAAGAGGGGGAGACCCTTACTTGTTTTTTGTCGCATTTTTATGTTTTCCGGTTTATATCAGTTTCCTAGCATAAAAAAGCGAGTCTGCAATAGACTCGCTTTTAGCTTTCATCAACTTCGTATGTCGTTAAGTTTACAGTCGATATATTTTTGATTGTAAATCGCCTTGATGTATCAAAGTTTTTGAATCTCCGCTCTAATAAGGTAATTGTTTTAGTAGAGTGCGTCACAGCAAAATCATACCACATTAACACATTCATGCCTAATATGATGCTGTTTTCAAAATTAGGATGTAATTGACCAACAGCAACCCGTACACTGCCAAGATTGACACCACCAATTTCAAAATAATCAATTACTGTACTAAAGCCTTTACTTTCTCCATTCAATCCAATGAGTTTAATATTTGCATGATCATTTAGTGGATAGCCTAGCCATTTAAAGAGAGTGTCTGATATGGTTGTCATAGTAGAACCAGGGTCAAATACAACATCGTAGGGAAGTGCTTCTTTTTTCCCATACATTTTTAACATAACCGTAGTTATCAACTTTGTTTCTTTTATAGTGAAAATGGTCTTAATCATCTATATTCACCACTTGTAGTATACTTCCTGTATGTTCAAAGCTGGTTAAAGTTTTAAAGGTATACATACCAATATCGTATTTGTCAGATTCAATAAAATGGTAAACTGCATTAGTCAATTCACCTAAATTTTTATTGTACCCCCAAACTTCGCCGCCCTCCGGAACAGTGATATTACCAATGCAATTAGCCATAAATACGCAATAACCATTGTATTTTTTTTCAATTTCATCCCATTTTTCATAAACCGGATTTTCGATTAACACAGAAACACACCTCTCTCTCATGTTAACTTAGATACCCTGCTTCCAAAAAAGCGAGTCTGCAATAGACTCGCTTGCTATGGATCAATAATGATTGATACTTGCAAAATTTACAATTTCATGTTACTATTCGTTTGCACAAGTTTAGCATGTAGCATAAACATTGCTACAGCGTTCGGAAAGTGTACCAACAATACACCAACCGACGTGTGCAGGGATGACATCAGGCATCATCCACATACAGACACAGGAAACCTATCGCTGTAGCATAGGCATTATACTCTATTTCCGCTTGTAATACAAGAAAGGCGCAAAAAGGGCGCGGGAAGCAGAGTTGTGTTTATTATGCAGATGGATTTATAGGTATGCTTGTTGTTTGAGTCCTTTTACATATGCTTTCGTTTTCTTGATAATTGGGCGTGTGGGCGATTTCAACCTATAGGGTTGGCTCCCTGCACGCCCTTTTTGCGTGTAAAAAATGTAATAACAGCTAATATAGGATATAGGCCGTGAGTTCGATGAACAAAAACTGTTCACCGAACTTTGATCATATTCACGTTAAACCGCCGCAGTATCAATATACAAGTGTCCAAAGTCTTCAATAAATTCTTTGCGGCCTTTAATATTGTCGCCCAGCAACACTTCAAACATTTCTTGTGTTTTAGCTACGTCATCAGAGATAACCTGTATTAGACGCCTGGTTTCCGGATTCATGGTAGTTTGCCACATCATTTCCGGTTCATTTTCCCCCAGCCCTTTAGACCGCTGTATACGAACCTTGTTTTTATCATTATTTAGCTTGCTTAAAAATTTTGCTTTTTCGGACTCAGAATAAGCAAACAGCGTCTTTTTTCCCGCAGTAATTTCATATAATGGAGATTCTGCAATAAATACTTTACCTGCATCAATCAATGATGGCACTAAACGGTAAACCATGGTCAATATCAATGTCCTAATTTGAAAACCATCATAATCCGCATCTGTACAGATAATGATTCTGTTCCACCTAAGCTGATTTATATCAAAATCATTAAGATCCTTGTTATGCTTAGTTTTAATTTCTACGCCACATCCTAACACCCGCATTAAATCGGTGATAATATCATTATTAAAAATTTTATCGTAATCGGCTTTAAGGCAATTTAAAATTTTACCCCTAACCGGCATTATCGCTTGAAACTCTGCATCCCGTCCCAGCTTACATGATCCAAGAGCAGAGTCTCCCTCAACTATATATAGCTCACGACGTGTCACATCTTTGGTTCGGCAATTAACAAATTTTTCTACCCTGTTATTTAAATCTAATGTCCCGGTCAACTTTTTACGCAGTGTGGTACGAGTTTTTTCTGCTTGTTCTCTGCTTCGCTTATTTACAATAACTTGGGCAGCTAAAGTCATTGCATCGGCCTTATTTTCTATAAAATATACTTCAAGCTGTTTTTTTAGAAAGTCCGTCATTGCTTCTTGTATAAATTTATTAGTGATTGCCTTTTTAGTCTGATTTTCATAACTGGTGATGGTGGAAAACGAACTTGAGATAAAGATTAAGCTATCTTCTATGTCTGTAAAAATAATCTTTTTCTCGTCCTTTTTATAAACGTTATTACTTTTTAAAAATCCATCTATGGCAGATATAAAAGCTGATCGTACGGCTTTATCCGGTGATCCGCCATATTCCAAATAACTGGAATTATGATAATATTCCAATTTGCTGGTATTATTTGAAAAGCAAAAGGCCATTTCAAATTTCAACTTATATTCAGGTTTGTCTTCCCTGTCTTTTCCACGGGTTTCATGAGAAATTTTATGAGGCATTGTAAGGTATTTATCTCCGGCTAGTTCTTGGATATAATCGCCCAGCCCATTATTATAGCAATAAGTAAAGGTTTCGCCGCTTTCTTCGTCAGTTAAAAGAAAGGTTAACCCGGCATTAACGATAGCTTGGCGTTTTATAGTCTCTTGAAAATAGGACAAAGGAATATCAATATCTGTAAAAACTTCTTTATCCGGACGCCAAGTAGTGGTAGAGCCGGTTATATGTGCTTGATCTTCAGGAAGTTCAACTTTTTGCAAACCACCGACATTTTCACCTTTTTTAAAGTGGAGGATATAATGAAACCCATCCCGCATGATAGATACGTCCATAAATTCAGCACTATATTGAGTAGCACAAAGCCCTAAGCCATTTAAGCCAAGGCTGTATGTGTAGTTTTCTTCTTCGTTATTGGCAAACTTGCCACCTGCATACAGCTCGCAGAACAGTAGTTCCCAATTATATTTTTCTTCTATAAGGTTGTAATCTACAGGCATACCGCGGCCATAATCTTTAACTGTAATAACCCCACCTGTATGCCGAGTTATTTCAATATGATTACCAAAGCCCTCACGAGCTTCGTCTATAGAATTTGAAATTATTTCAAAAACTGCATGTTGACAGCCTGTAAGACCATCAGAGCCAAAAATAACCGATGGGCGTTTGCGTACCCTGTCTGCTCCTTTAAGAGCGGTTATGCTTTCATTGCCATATGCTTTTTTATTCACCGGAATCTCCTCTAATTACATAATACTATGGCACCTCGCCACAATCAGTGTATACTTTATCATTAACGTGAACAAGTGTAAAGGATAGATCCATAAAATTCCATTATAGCACCTCCGCTTCACACTAACGTGCTTCGTGTCGGTGAAAGGGGCGCAATTTCCGCTTGCATCAACACGTAAACGTGTTAATGTCAATCGGAATTGCTATAAGCAAGTTTCAACAAAAAAACCCCTCTCCAAAACGAGAGGGGCAAATTGATATCAAAGATATCAAGAGTGCAATCAATAAAATTATCCAAGCAATTGAAGTACGCTTTGTGGTGCTTGGTTTGCTTGTGCCAACATAGAGATAGCAGCTTGTTGCAATACGTTAGC
>WQVX01000065.1 GCA_009785615.1 Defluviitaleaceae bacterium
AGAATAAGACACACTGCCGTCATATTTAATTTGATATAATTAACTAAAAAGGCTTTTGAACAGGCTTTAGGAGGAAAATAATATGATTTTATCTTTAAAGGGGCAATTAGCAGATTGGAAGTATGCTCGTGGCAATACTATTCAATTTTTAAAACAACTTACAGATGAAGAGCTTAATAAACAGTTGCCAAGAAAAACTTTTGTAACGATATATGAGCAAATTGTAGAAATGGCATGGGTTCAAAGGTGCTTCCTTAAAGCCATTGATAATAAAACACTGGATGGTATGGACTGGACTGCACCAACTTTTGCTACAAAAGATGAATTGCTTGAGCAAATGGCACAGTTTGATAAAAAGATGGAGCAAATTTTAGAAAATTGCAATGGTACAGAAGAAATTAATTGGTTTGATCACAACAAAAACATAAACGAGCATATTTCGGCTATGCAAAGCCATGAAATGATGCATCTTGGACAAATTATTGCATTTTGTCATGCATTAGACATTAATATTCCACAAGAAGTGACTAAATCAATGCACTTAACAGGTTGAAGTTAAATAGAAGCGGTGTTCGTAGTCGGCAAATTGCCGGCCATAAACACCGCTTCTTGTCTACTTCTTTCGCAGTTCCAATTTTCGCTCTGTACCATTAATAAGCCGCTGAATATTCCCACGATGCAAGTAAAAAGCCATAGCTGCCATAATAAAAGTAATGATAACTGTCTCTAACTGATGATTAAAGAATACCAAAATAAATATTGGGAAAAGTAATGACATGGTTAGAGATGTAAGAGACATATATCTTGTGAGCTTTAACACTACAAACCCTATTGCGTACACTATAAGAGCCGCTCTCCAATCCAACGCAAGCATAACCCCTAAAAAAGAGGCGATGCCTTTTCCTCCTTTAAACTTTAGAAAAAACGGGAAATTGTGACCAAGAAGCACTCCAAGCCCTGCATACAAACCCGGTTCCATCGGCAGACCATCTTCAAAAAAACTGCCACCGCCATAAAATAATATGGCACACAATACAAATGCGGCTACAGCTTTTAGCACATCACTGACAAATACAATCAAACCTGCTCTACGTCCCACTACCCTTATTACATTAGAGGTTCCGGCATTTCCACTGCCGTATTCTCGTACGTCTATATTTTTCATTGCCCTACCAACTATATATGCCGATTGAATGCATCCAAACGCATATCCAATTAGTAAACATAATAATCGAATCACTAAAGTTCACCTCTTTTAACTTCTTCATATGCCACAAAATGATTATGTTATCAAAGTACATTCGCCATATGTCTTGTATAAAAATCCGGATTGGTTCTAATAAAGCGGTCAAAATCCGCTTCTGATAATGGTGCGCTAAACAGATAGCCTTGCAAAAAATCTACAGAGTTATTCATTAAAAACTCTAATTGCCTTCGATTTTCCACACCACCTGCGGTTACTGTCATATTAAGACCATGAGCCAGCAAAATTATGCTCTCCATTATTGGATATGATGCGGGGTTTCCATCTGAATGGGCTAAATATGCCCTGTCTATAGTTATATTATCTGCCGGAAGCTCTGCCAATTGCGCCAACGATAAAAACTCGGTGCTGTAATCGTCTATAGTTATTTTAAATCCCGCTTCCTTTAGCCTTTCCATAGTCTCTTTTACGGAGGCAAAATTTGCAGCTACAATTTGCTCTGTAAATTCTAACATCAACTGGCTTGGATCTATTGAACTATCTATTACTGTTGATAGTAGATTTTGCACAAACTTTTTATCCCCAACTTGCTTGGCCGAAACATTTATAGATATGGATAATGATGACTTATCCTTTTCTTTCCAATTAACCATTTTTTCACATACTTCATTTATTACATATGTTCCTATCTCAATAATTTGCCCGGTTTTTTCTGCAATAGGTAAAAAAGATGGGGGATACAACAACCCGCGTTCTGTATGAGACATACGTATTAATGCCTCTGCGCCTACAATGGCCTTTGTTCTTGCATTAATGCGCGGTTGATAATGCATTACAAAATTTTTTTTGTACAACTCATTTGTTATATTAGCTTCTTCTTTGGGATCAATATCCGGCTCTGAATAATTGTAATTAATTTTAGGGTGAGATTCAGCTTTTATTAGTATTTTTGATATCTCAGCAGCATCAGAAGCCGCAGGTTTTTCTTCTGCACTTGCAGGAGGTATCCCAAAAGATAAAATCCAACGTTTATCATCATCATCTTTAAAAACACATTGATTCCAACGTATTACTATAAATTCTCCATGTGGGCAAGATGTTTGAGCAGGGTAATCCCAAATATACCCTTTTTGCAACACCTGATGAATATGTTCTTTGTTCATATCGCCTTTGATATCTTTTCCCAAGAAGCTATGCATAGCCTGTCCCATCACTGTTTCAGGCAAACAATCAAAATATTCAAAAAAATATTTGTTAGCCCAAGCTAATACAAATGCTTCATCTGTTACCAGTATCAAAGCCCCCGGCATGTTCACTAGATTTTCCCAAATATAATCCTCGATTTTTTTCTTGCGTTTTAAAGCTTTAACCATAATATCACCTTATACACAACCTGCCCCAAAGTATATTTGGAGCAGGTCAATAAAAATTAATAAATTGGTTTAACGCAGAACCAGCCACCGACGAATATCGTGATATAGGTTGCGATAGTCATTATCATAGAAGAAATCTCTAAGCTCGGCCCAAGAACCAAAAGGCTGATGAAGTGCCTCGCTTGATAAAGTGCCGGCAAATGAGTTAGACATATTTGGAGACAAAGACATCCACTCAACTGAAGAAGCATTGTTTACATTTGTAAATAATGTTATAGCATGGTCAAATTCTGCCACGTTAAAAGGAATATCACGGGCAGTATTCATGCGAGAACGACGAATAATCAATTGGTGTGCCTCAGCATCAGAAAAACCTGCCCGCCATAAATCTTCTCTGGAAGCTGTGTTAATGTTGATTAAATCGCGGTTTCTTTCCGGCCCTGTCCAACCCCAACTATTCCAGTTGTCCCACTGCCCCCATTGATTTCCGGTACTCCAATTATCCCGGTCGTGGACATCATATACACGAATATTGCTTGCTATTTCATGCAGACGGCGTTCGGTCAAGTTTACACCGGGCATATGCTGTAGCTCTCCTATACTTTTTAAAGTATAGCCATTGACTCTGGCATTGATAACAGCATCAGCTTGACTTGATGTAAGCCCGGCATCACGCAGTTGACTTGCAGTAGCCGTATTTACATTTACAATTATATTTCGATTTGCAGCTATAACATGGTTCACATCATCTACACTTATAAAAGGACGGTTTTGTTCAAATGCATTACCACTCATTAAATTTTCACTATGCAATTGATAGATGCTGGTAAACAAATTGCGATTTCTGCGATTAACAATAGCGCGTGCCTGACTACTTGTAACGCCTATCAATTGCATAAGTTCTTCTTCGCTTGCGGCATTGATGTTAGTGCTTACTTTCATGCGATAGTAATTGTAATCGAACTCTTCACGAGTTAATGTATCAGCAAATTTTACTTCGCCTACATTTTGAAAAGGACTATTGTTACGATGACGCACTATTGCATTACCTGTTCCGGATCTGACATCGTACAGCACTCTGTTTATTTGAGTCGCTGTTGCAGTATTAATATTAACTCTTTCGTCCCAAACGCCGCCTGTTCTTCTACGGCGTGCAGTATGGCGCGCTGTATGCTGAGCACCAAATCCGTCTTGCGCCCATATCCCTAAACGAGTATTGCGAGCGCGGTTAGCATCGGTAATCAAAGTTCCGTATATCCAATGTCCTTGATATGCAGCATCTACCCAAGCAAGACCCCGTTGAACCAAAGCACGGTTATACATTGTATTGCCATGAGTAACATATACGGCAGTCCAACGATCATCAAAACGGTCATTGTGAAGATTAAACAGGCTAATTTGTAAATCTACAGTACGGCCAAGCAGTGCGCCGGAAATGAAATCGTGAGCCTCACGATTACCTTGGGTATCTATCCCGGCCAACCTTACCAATGCAACCTGATTAGTACCTGAAAGCTGAACACGCAATGCTTCTCCATCTATTACTTGCAACACTACAGCTTGAGTGTTTTCTGCAAGTCTAACGTATGTAGATGCGTCTACAGTTTCTACAGGGTACAGCAAAAACAGCATTGCCATTAAAATACTTAATACTCTTTTCATCATCATCCCTCATTTCGATTTTATCCCATTCTTCCTATAAATATTAATATTGCTCCGTAGATAATTAAAATTCCTGACGCTAAAAAATCCCTGGGTGCAAAACGCATTATCTTCATTTTGGTACGGTTAACATCGCCGCGATAGCAACGGGCATCCATAGCTTGTGCAAGCTCATCTGCCCGACGAAAAGCTGATACAAACAGCGGTATCAATAGAGGAATCAAGCTTTTTGCCCTTTTAATTAAGCCCCCTGTGTCAAAATCTGCACCGCGTGCCATTTGAGCTTTCATGATTTTATCCACTTCTTCCATTAAGGTAGGGATAAACCGCAGCGCAATTGTCATCATCATAGCAATTTCATGCACAGGTATTCTCAATTTTTTGAAAGGGTTAAGCAATGTCTCAATTGCATCTGTAAGTTGTATAGGGGTTGTAGTTAATGTCATAACTGTAGAGCCTACAATCAAGATAATTAACCTAAGTGCAATTTGCCCTGCATGAGAAACACCTTCCAGCGTAACCCGTATAAAAAAGAACTCTACCAGCACTACTTCTCCGGGAGTTAAAAACAAGTTTAGCGATGCTGTAAAAATAAGAATAAACAGCATCGCCCTTAGACCTCTAAACATAAACATTGGTGGAACCTTGGAAAGATATATTACACCAGCCAATGCTAAAGCGGCTACTCCATAACCGGCCCAAGTGCCTGCAATAAACAAAGTTACTATAAAAAACATAGTACCGACTAATTTTACCCGTGCATCCAACCGATGGATAACAGAAGGCGCAGGATAATACTGCCCTATAACAATCCTTGCCATTAGCCTATTATTCCTTCCAAAGCGTCAGCAGCAGTCTCTATTGTAAAAATACCGGATGGCAGATTAAGCCCCTTTTTTCGCAAAAGATCCATTAGTGTAGCGATAGGGGGTGCCGCCAAACCTACAGCGGTAAGCCTCTCCGGTTGAGAAAACACCTCCGTTGGTATCCCCGACAAAATAATTTTGCTTTTTGCCATTACTACAATTCTGTCTGCCAGTCGGGATACATCTTCCATATTATGTGATACTAAAATAATCGTGTTGCCAACAACCTTATGCATCTCAGCTATTTGGTTTAATATAGCGTCTTTACCGACCGGGTCTAGCCCTGCTGTAGGTTCATCCAAAATAAGCACCTCCGGTTTCATGGCTAATACTCCGGCAATAGCTGCACGGCGTTTTTGCCCTCCTGAGAGTTCAAAGGGGGATTTTTCGTAAACATCTTCTGACAAACCTACAAGTTGTAAAGCATCTTTTACTCTAGCGTCTACTTCATCAGCAGATAAATCCATATTTGTTGGGCCAAAGGCAACATCTCCATAAATAGTGGATTCAAACAGTTGATGTTCCGGATATTGGAACACCAAACCAATACGTTGACGAACAGATTTAAGGAGGCTTTTATCACTATGAATGTCGTGTCCATCCAAAAGGATCCGTCCGCTTGTAGGTTTTAGCAATCCATTAAGATGTTGTATAAAGGTACTTTTGCCGGAACCTGTATGACCGATTACCCCTAAAAATTCTCCTGTTTGTATAGAAAAGTTAATATCGTCCAAAGCCACTCGTGCAAAAGGTGTTTTTTCGTCGTAGATATGGCTGAGATTTTCAATTTCAATTTTTGCTGTCATGATATTCCTTTACATGGTTTAGTATACTTTGTATAAACTCTTCATCTGTCAGTACATCTTCCTGTATAGGTATGCCTCGTTTTCTTAAAACATTGGCTAACCCTGTAGCGGAAGGTACATCTAACCCCAAATCCTTCATCTTATCTACCTGCTTAAAAATTTCCCTTGGGATGCCATCCATAACAACTGCACCCTTGTCCATTACTATTACTCTTTTTGCCTTAACGGCTTCTTCCATAAAGTGAGTAATTAAGATTACAGTAATATGTTTTTCGTTGTTTAGTTGCAAAATTGTGTCCATAACTTCTTGCCTGCCGGATGGATCCAGCATAGCAGTAGGTTCGTCAAGTACTATACAGTCCGGCCCCATGGCTAATATTCCGGCAATGGCTATGCGTTGCTTTTGACCACCGGATAACTGATGTGGAGAAGATTGAGCATATTCTGACATGCGGACGGTTTGCAAAGCATTGTCTACTCGTTGACGAATTTCTGCCGAAGGTACCCCCAGGTTCTCAGGGCCAAAGGCAACATCTTCTTCTACTATGGTAGCAACCAACTGGTTATCCGGATTTTGAAAAACCATTCCGGCCATTTGGCGGATAGGCCATGTATTATTTGGATCTTCGGTATCCATGCCCTGTACCCACAATGTCCCGGATGTTGGTGCAAGCAATGCATTTAGATGTCTTGCCAGTGTTGACTTGCCGGAGCCATTGTGACCTAAAATTGCAACAAACTCTCCTTGGTTTATGTGGATATTAACATCCGAGAGTGCCAAGGTATTCTCTTCTGATTCATTATAGCGAACGTATTCAAAATGCAGGTTTTGACTATGAAAAATAATTGACCACCCTCTTTCCCCACCTCCTTCGCTACGCTTCGTCGGTGTGGGCGTTCGTCTAATTTGAAAATGCTCGCAAGCAAGCTTGCGCATTTTTAAATTGACTCACTATATCCGTATTGCATCATACTACCACATCTCATGCAATTTTCCAATGGAGTTTTTAGGCTATCCGTTCCACTATTATGTGCAGTGGAAGATAGTGTAGGATTACATCGTAAGAACCAATCAACTGATTTGTGCAAAGGAGGTGAATTTATATGAATGAAATTTATGCAGCCATACTTGAAGGATTATCAAGTGTAGCAAATAACATTGCTCATTTTGAGTGGGAGTTACTGTTTATATGGTGTCTACTTATGGCCATAGATATTGCAAGTGGGTATATAAAAGCTTGCAAGCATCACAAAGCCGCCAGTTCTCTTATGCGTACGGGCATATATAGGAAGATGTTAGATACATTTTCTATTTTAGCAATTTTGCTAATGCAAGGAGTAATTTCCTATATGGGCGTAACGGCACCCATTGGCTCTATCCTTATAGGCGCATTCTGTTTTAAAGAAGTATCTTCTATACTAGAAAATACTGCAAAAAGCAATGGAGTTTTACCAAAACCGGTACGACACTGGCTTGATAATGTCCGCAACATAGTTCAACTTGAAGAAAATAATGTAGATAAAATGAAGGAGATTAAAAAAAATGATAACGAATCCGGCGATTCAGCAAAAATTAGTACCTAATGGTTTGTCTAATCATCCAAGCCGCCCAATTACGGCTATCAAGTCTATTACCATCCATACTACAGGCAACCGCAATGTTACAGCTACGGCAAAGGCACATGCCCGCCTTCAATTTAATGGTGGTGGAGGGCGCACAGCTTCTTGGCATTATACTGTAGACTCTGATGAAATATGGCAATCCTTTTTAGATAATCAAATGTGTTGGCATACCGGGACAAGAATAGGCAACGAAACCAGTATAGGCATAGAAATTTGTGTAAATAGCCGTGAAGGTTTTTTAATGGCTTGTCAAAATACTGCTTGGTTAACAGCAACATTGTTAAAACATCATAATTTGGGAATAGAATCTGTGGTGCAGCATTATAATTGGAGCGGCAAAAACTGTCCATCAGAATTACGTAATTCTGTTTGGGGCATTAGCTGGGATGGGTTTTTAGCCTTAGTCAAGGGATATTTTGCATCTGCTAATAGAGATGTTGCTACTTTAAGTCCCCAAGACACAGAAGTGATAATTGAGGCTTTAAAAGCCGCAAATATAGCTTTTGAAGAAGATCATTGGCGAGGTGTATTTAATGGTAATATACAACCTAATCATGAATGGGCCGGAATTTTAGCCAATAGAATTATTGATTCTCAGTGGCGGCAATTTACTCCAAAAGTAATAGGAAATTCCTTTATGGCTCTATTGGGAAAAAATAAGTAAAAGCAAATGATGAGCATGTCTAAAAACCTCCACAGCGTCTACAAGATGTTGTGGAGGTTTTTTGTATGCAAAAAAATTATCTTACGTTATAATGGTGGTGTTTATTGGATACTGTTCCATGCTGTTCTAACAACTTAGGCAATGCCGGGAAATAAATAAGGGGAAAAATATTATGAGTGATATGACAAAAAATGTAGCCGTAATCTACAAAACGCAGTATGGTACTACAAAAAAATATGCTGAATGGATAGCAGAGGCACTTGATGCTGATATCTTTGAAACTGCAAAGATATCACCTGCACAACTAATGTTTTATGATGTAGTTGTATATGGGGGTGGACTGTACGCAGGTGGTATTGCGGGTGTAAAACTTGTTACAAAAAATCCTTGCAAAAACCTTGTTGTTTTTAGTGTTGGGCTTGCCGACCCTGTTACTACCGATTTTTCGGATATTTTGAAAGAGAATTTTACTCAAGAACAATTATCTTCTATAAAAGTGTTTCATTTGCGTGGTGGTATGGAGTATGGCAAATTAGGGCTTATTCATAAAGGCATAATGTCAGTGGTAAGAAGGCAAGCGGCTAAAAAAGATGAGGCAGAGTTAACCTCCGATGACAAAATGTTCTTAGAAACCTATGGAAACCATGTTGATTTTGTTGATCAAAATACGATTAATCCTATAGTGGATTATGTTAAAAAGAAAGTTTGCACGCAAAAAGGCGTGCAGGGAGTCAACCCTAAAGGTTGAAATCACCCACACGCCCAGTTATCATAATATAAAACAGTATGTAAAAGGACTCAAACAGCAAGCTACCTATAAATCCACTGCATAATATGCACAATCCCATCCCGCCGCCTTTTCGCGCCTTTCTTGTACTACAAGCGGAAATAGAGTATAATGCCTATTGCTACAGCGATAGGTTTCCTGTGTTTGTGTGCGGATGATGCTCACCGTCATCCCTGCAAGCGTCGGTTGGTGTTTGAGACACACTTTCCGAACGCTGTAGCGAACTTCCCATGCTACAGCAAACTAAACTTATAAACAGATAGTAACATGTACTTGTAAATTTTGCAAGTATGGATTTCCGCCTAAAATTTAGGCGGGTTTTTTTATTTCTGCGAAGCGGTGAGAAGCTTTACAAATTTACTTGTATATTCGATAATTTTCGCGAGTAAATTCACTAAAAAAATACCGCTGAACAATGATGATCAGCGGAAACTAATGCGCGCAACCGGTCTCATTTTGTCACCGATTGAGGATCTATAAATTAAAAGCCCCAACCAAAGTAATATCATTGTTTGGAACATTATGCTGCCTCACTTCTTTGATTAAGCGATATTCTCCAGGAGGCAAATTTCCAAAATACATGTTCAAGTTTATAAATTCTGTAACATAGGAATTTGGATACAAGGGAAATGCTATTCCTGAAAAGCCTATCTCATCTACACCTTTTGGAGTATGAAAATTAACCATATTCCAACTATCTCTAGTCCTTACATATAGAGTAAAAGCTGTTCCATAAAAATACAAATAATCCGTATGGTTAATTAACTTAAAATGCAACTCTGATCCGGTTAATTTATCGTGCATCATATACATTTCTATTAAATTTTGAGGTTCCATTTCTAAATTTTCCATTTCACTAAAAGATTTATAAATTGTATTACTGTAATGTGATACGTTGACTGTTAGCAAAATCGCAGCAACTCCAATAACCGGTAGTATTATGATACTCCAAATAATTTTAAATTTTTTGGACTGCATAAAAATCCCCCAAGCTAAAAGTCAGACAGAAACATTCAAAACTAAACTCTTTGCATGATACATCATATTTGTATCAGGGACTATACTTCTGTCACCAATTACGCATTATTTGTCTTGAAAGTTGATTTAAGTGAATTTTATATAAAATAATAGCTATGAATATTTCTTTTTAAACATTTTAATCATCCTCACTTAATTTTACGAATAATTAGGAAAAATGTTATTTTATTAAAACCATGAGCTTTATCTATGCCCACAAATTTTTAAAAAAGTTTGATCAAAATTTCAACTTGAAATCTCTTTAACGTACGATTTATATATGTTTTTTAGAAACAGCATAAAAATATATACAAAATAAGACAATTATTGACTAAAAAAGCTTGAAATATGTAGAATTTTGCGAAAATCTGCTGTTGATTTTTAGATGCTAAATGTTATGATTGTATTGTTATATCCAAATTTTATATATTTTAGGAGGAACCAGGATGTTAAAAAATGTTCAAAGAAAAGTGCTCATATCGTTGATGGCTACAGTACTGATAGGGGGGCTTGTTTCTGCAACTACTGTTCACGCAGAATCTGAATTAGCGAATTACCAAGTTGAACCAACAATTGGTAAAATTGCATTATTGGAGAATTCAATTCATCCAAGCTCATTGGAAGAACCATTACAAAACATGGTAATAGAAATTTCAGGATTGTCCATCTATGAAATGAGGGTACCAGGGATTAGCTTGGTCGAAGATGATTTGGAGGAGGATATCTATGATATGTATTATGACGGTACATACCAAGATATTGGTGATGGATTCATCGGTATAGCTCCGCTATCGACATCATCCGTATCATTCCCAGTCGGAGCTGTATTTAGGGTAAATACTCAAAGCACAACTAATAACGCTCTTCTTGTTTTCCCTAACGCAACAACAAATACCGCTATGGGACAGATTCACAACGGTGCTCAAGTAACAATCCGCACAGGAACTGTTACTAATGGAAGAATTGAAGTTACAGTTACTGGAGGCACTACTGCACAACAAAACACTTGGGGTGGCAGACATTTATGGGTCAGTACAGCTTGGTTAGAACTACGTAACAGAGCACCTATAGGAACAGGTGTAACAGTAACAGTTAGCCCAACATCTGCTGTTTTTACAGGAAGTGCAATTACACCAACTGTAACTGTAAGACATAGTGGCAGAACCCTAGTACGAGACAGAGATTTTAGCTTATCATTTTCCAATAATGTTAATGTTGGAACGGCTACTATAACGATAAGAGGTCTGAATAATTTTTCAGGAACTATAACAAGAACCTTTAGTATTACCCGAGCAAATCTATCAACTGTGTCAAACGTAACAGTAACATTAAGCCCAACATCCGCTGTTTTTACAGGAAGACCAATTGAGCCAACTGTAACTATTAGACATGGCAGCAGAAACTTGGTGCGTGATAGAGATTTTAGGTTAGCATTTTCTAACAATACCAATGTTGGAACAGCTACCGTAACAATTACTGGTATAGGTAACTATTCAGGGACAATTACAAGGACGTTTACTATTACTCCTGCAAATATTGCAAATGTAACAGTAACACTAACCCCAAACTCGTTTGTTTATACAGGATATGAACAAAGACCAACTGTAATTATTAGACACAATAACATGATTTTGGTGGAAGGTAGAGATTATAGGTTATCATTTTATGAGAATATCAATGTTGGGATAGCAACTGTAAGAATAACAGGTATGGGTAATTTTGCAGGAACAATTACAATGCCATTTCCCATAACGCCAGGAGAACCAGATCCGATTCCTACATCAAGACCATTTTCAAGCCTTCCATCTGGAACATATCCAAGTGGAACTCAATTTACACTAAACCATGTTAATCCAAATGCCAGAATTTATTTTACGCTTGATGGGTCAATACCAGATAGAAATAGCACTCTCTACACACAGCCAATTACAATTAATAGAGCTATGACTGTGAAAACTGTGGCTTATGTAGAAGGGTATCTACTAAGTGAAGTTGCAGTTTATGAATATACAGTATTGGTAAACCCACCACGATTGAGCCTTACTGGAGACGGGCCGTTTCCAATAGGATTCCAATTTGCTATACTTCATGACCATCCAGATGCTGTGATTCACTTTACTCTTGATGGTACTACTCCAACAAGGAACAGTACTATTTTTACAAGCCCTATTATACTCAACGAGGATATGACAGTTAGAGCAATTGCATACATTGCAGGGTTTGGAATAAGTGAAGTTATGATTCGCGATCTTAGAGTAATGTCAATTGAACTTCCAGGTCGCATATTTGAACTTGAAATGGATGGCACAGAAGGTATCGTTAATAACACCAATAATACCATTACTTTCTTTATATCTGAATTGATATATACAGGCAGACTTTTGGGCTATATAACTAACCTTGATGCAGATGCAGACGAAGTTATCTTTATAGTTAGAAATGACCCAACAGAGTATGTACGTGGTGAGGGTGATCTCGCTGGTTTTTCGACAGGTGATGTTGTATTCGTAAGAGGTGGCGTTAGATACGAATTGATAATTAAGACATATCGAGAAATGCCTACACCAGAAACGGGCTTCATATACAGTATGTCTATAAGTGGTTTTGTTGGTATCATTAATAAGGATGATCCAACAAATGCTACTATTACATTTAACATTCCAAATCACATATTGAACAATGGTCGTTTGGATGGAAGCATAACAGAACTAAGGGCTGAACAAGACATCATTTACTTTGTTGTAAATGGTTTTGGAGCTACTGAATGGCCTGGTAGATTAGGTGATTGGGTTGGATTTGCTGATGGAGATATAGTTTTTGTAGCTAATGGTGTTAGATATACGATACGGATTAACTCTATATTTGCTGAAGCTTTAAGTGCATATGCTTTTGATGAAGAATCCAATGAAGTTGAAGAGTTTCTCGCTGATGTTTTAACATATAACTTAGATGAGATTATCGAAGAGCCTATAGAAAGATAATCATGCAGAACAAATAAAAATTGGTGATTCATAGTTAAAGAATCTTGTTCATTAAAAATGCTATTCAATCAACTTAAAAGAGAAAGAAAATTCCCCCAAATTTCTTTCTCTTTTTATGAAGTCAAAGGGACTAGTCTCCTTGTGAGCGTGGATGAAACCCGCAGTTTTAAACTTGATTATAATATAAACGGTGGCGCAACCAGTCTCATTTTGTCCACTGGTTGGGTGTCTATAATCACCCACCTATATGCGACATATCTGCAAACTCTTCTTCATATTCGCTAAAAGAAGAGCAAAATGCATGTCCCACCGGTTTTTGCAGTATAGCGTTTTCAATATGACATATAAGCTCTGCTTGGGAAACTTTATTCTCAAGCAAGGTTCTCAAATCTACACCATTGCGAAAATGCAGGCAAGTTTTAAGATGCCCCGCTGCTGTTAGGCGTACACGATTACAGCTTGTACAAAATTTGTGACTTACTGCACTAATAAATCCGATTTTTCCGCAAAAATCAGGCAATTTGTAGTAAACAGCAGGGCCATTGCCAAAATTGCCGGAGCACGGCACAAGTTGTCCAAAATGTTTTTCAAGCCGCATTACAATTTGATCCTGCGGAACAAGTTTATGCTGTTTAGCAAAACCCATGGGCATAATTTCTATAAAGCGGACGGCAATATTCTTGTCGAATGCCAGAGCTGCAATGTTTTCAATTTCTTGGTCATTTAGACCTTCTATAACTACACAGTTAATTTTTATATTTGAAAACCCTCTGTTAAGTGCGAAATTTAGCCCACTAAGAGAGTCATTTACACTGCCCCTACGAGTTATAGCTTTATAGGAATTGGCATCAAGGCTGTCAAGGCTTATATTGATACCATCAAGTTCTCTACTAGAAAGATCTTCAAGAACTTGGGGAAGTAAAATACCGTTGGTCGTTAATGTTACTTTTTTTATGCCATCAATGTTTTTGACAGAGCGCACAATATCTGCAATATCTTTGCGCATAAGAGGTTCCCCGCCGGTTATTTTAATTTTACGTATATCCAAGGAAGCAAAAGCTGTGCATATCTGTATAATATGCTCAACAGAAAGATGCAGTTTTTCAGAAGTCAACTCATTTTTTTCAGCCATACAGTAGACACAGCGGAGATTACAGCTATTAGTCACAGAAATCCGCGCATAATCAATTAGCCTTCCAAATTGATCAATCATTTTTCACCTCTATGCATGGCTACTCTTTCCGCCCTTTTTCTCAATCAGGCGAATTCCCCCTATTTCCATATTTTTATCCAAAGCTTTGCACATATCGTATATTGTAAGAAGTCCAACACTAACACCCGTAAGTGCTTCCATTTCTACGCCGGTTTTGCCTGTTAATTTGACTGCACATATCAAATATATACGCATGTTTGTTTTGTCTATTTCAAACTCTACTGAGCAGCTATCAATCGCCAAAGGATGGCACATTGGAATTAGATCTGATGTGCGTTTTACTGCCATAATTGCCGCAATGCGTGCAACGCCCAGTACATCGCCTTTTGTAGCAGTTCCTTTTTCTACTGCATCCAATACCACGGAACTTACTTTGATAAAGCCGCCGGCTTTTGCAACTCGGTCAGTGATTTCCTTTTTTCCTACGTCTACCATAATAGCATTTCCGCTATTATCAAAATGTGTAAATTCATTCACTATGCTTATATCCTCCAAATACGTACTTTTTCTCCCGCTTTTAATGGCTGCGATTTTGCCGGGATATCTACAAGGCAATTACAATATCTTATATCTGCGATATGTACACAACCGTTTTTTTCTATTCCTCTAACAAATCGTCTGGTGGGGCTTGATTTCGGGAAATCGTTTTCCAAAACACTCTCTGCATGGCAGATATTCAAGTCTTTATTATGAGACAAAACTGCCAATGCCGGGCGAACTAATAACTCCAGCGTTGTTATGGCAGCAAATGGATTGCCTGAAAGACTGAATATTGGCAGTTTATTATAAATTGAAAACATTGCCGGAGCACCCGGCTTTATTTTAACCCCATGAAAGAGGATGTTAGCATTTAAAAAATTTTTCATCACTTGGGGAATTAAATCTTTGCGGCCTACCGATACTCCGCCGGTTGTAATCATAATATCGCCCCTAAAAGCTGCGTCAGCAATCTTTTGAGCAATAACTTTGCTATTATCTTCGCAAGTTCCAATATTTAAAACTTGTACGCCAAACTCTCTTAAACGAGCAGAAAGCAACACATAATTCATACTGTGAATTTTCCCCGGAGGCAGGTTGCCACATTCTAATATCTGCCCCGGATTCTTGTTAAACAATTCGTCGCCGGTTTCAAGTATGAGTATGCGTGGTTTGCGATATACTGTTACAGAATCTATTCCCACACCTGCCAAAAAACCGGCATGTGCATAATTTAAGCGTTCGCCGGATTTTACAATAGTCTCGCCATGTGAGATAGTTTCACCTTTTCGGCAAAAATTATCATATGCAGACAATTCTTTGAATATATTAACACTTCCATTGGCTGTGTCCATCTTCGTATCTTCCCGGCGTATAACACAGTTTGCCCCATCAGGGATAGGCGAACCGGTTGCTAAGCGTATGGCTGTTTTTGGAACTATTTCCTTTTGAGCACATTGCCCCACAGAAATATCTTCAATAACTTTAAGACTTACAGGGGTTTGCTTTGATGCTCCTATGCTATCAGTCGCACAAAAAGCATATCCATCAAGTGGTGATCGATTGAAGGGAGGTAAATCTAAAGGAGATTTAATATTTTGTGCGCAGATTCTCCCACATATATGCCCTGTTTCCGGAGATTCCAGCTCCACGGATTCTGTATCACAAATAGGGGTTATATGAGAGAGAATAATTTCAACTGCTTGTTCAAGTTCAATGCTCATCAAGTTCCCTTTCCAAATGCGCAATTAGGATATCGGCAATCTTTGCATTCCGGGCATAGGCCACCATTTCCCATTACTGCTATATCTTGCGCATTCAATTCCACACCTGCTGCAATGCGTGGCAAAACGATGTCAAATATAGTGCGACGCTCATACATTACACAGCCGGGCAAACCAAGCACCGGAATATTATCCTCAAAGTATGCCAAAAGAAACATATTTCCTGGTAGTACCGGCGCACCATAAGATACCACTTTTGCGCCACTTGCCGCAATGGCTCCGGGAGTTGCATCATCAGGATCTACGCTCATTCCGCCTGTGCATAAAATCATCTCAGCACCTTCGCTACGAAATTGCAAAATAGCATTGGCGATATTTTCTTTAACATCATCAACGATTTTACAGCTAATGACTGATATTCCAAAATAGTTCAATTTTTTTTCTATCACCGGGGCAAAGTTATCTTCAATAAGACCCATAGCTATCTCGCTACCGGTAGTAATAATACCGGCTTTAAGAGGCTTGTAGGGCAAAATTTTAAGTATTGGCATTTCTCCTGCAATCTTTTTTACTTGATCCATTTTTTCTTGTTTAATAACCAGCGGCACTACTCTTACGCCTGCAAGCTTTTCGCCTTCATGAACAGGAGTGTTTGTATGGCGGGTAGATATACAAATTTCACCAATAGAATTAATAGTCTCAAGCTTTTTTACATCCACGCAAAACAATCCAAATGCTTGTGAAGTAATTGTAATTTTCCCCTCTTTAACAGGAGTAGATGACATGTTTGTATCTTCACATATGGCACGCAGGATATCAGCCGCTTCATTTTCATGCAGCATATCATGAGGCTTTTCCCATACATACAGATTAAATTTTCCCATGCTATGCAAAACTTCAATATCCTCTTTACAAACGATATGTCCTTTGCGGAAGGCAGCATCTTTTTCCACATCTTTAATTATCCGTGTGATGTCGTGGCATAATACATGGCCTACAGCATCCTTGGTGGCAATTTTCTTCATATTTTTTCTTTCCCTTTCTTTCTTTTATGGGAATTATTATCTACAAAACTTTATAAAGTTGCAAATCCGCAGTTTATGGTTGATATCAGGCATGACTATTCAACCAATGACAAAAGGGAACCGGTTGGATGCTTTCTAAAATTCCAAAACAAAAAGGCCGGAGTTAAATATCTCCGACCTAGTGGTGTTTATGATGTAGTCTTATAATATTGATGTGCAGATTATCCTATTATCAGTGCCTGCGGGTAATAACAGTGCCGCTTACAGAAGCCGGAACGGTTGAAGTTGCTACAATTCTTACTTGCCCATCTCTAACATAAGGTGATCCTATTTGGTTAATATTTCTTAACGGAAACATAGTAGAAACATTAAAGTTAATATTTCCCCATTCATTATATGAAGGATTAAAAGATTCTAAAATGCTCCAAGCAGTCCCTGGTGGATGTCCATCAGGCAACCATTCAATCAATATTTGGACACGATCCCAAGATGCGGGAATAAAGTCACTAGCAAATGAAAGATTAAGGTCAATTTGCCCACCGGCCTGATAGCGCATTGTAACTAAC
>WQVX01000066.1 GCA_009785615.1 Defluviitaleaceae bacterium
CTTCGTCAGAATATCAGATTAAGCTCAATAAAATATTCGTAATATGCAGGAGTATACCCGCTAAAGACTTGAATTTAGTAATTCAAATTTTGGCATCGGTTCATAGGCATTCAGATTATAAAAACTCAGAATAGTCACGTTTTTGGGTATAGTATCTCCACTTCGCACTATAGCAACTGCGTTCAAGCGGTCTCATTTTATAACCGGTTGTGCATAATTTTTTTCTTACTTTATCAAAATTATCACTGATACAGCAGTTTCACGGCACAAAAAAAAGCGGCTTAACGCCGCTTTTTTTCAACCACTACACAAATATATTAACCGCCAAAGTTATCCAATATAAAACTAAATTCTCCGCTACCTACAACATTAGGCAATGAACCATCCCAACTTTCAATAGCCAATTGCCTAAGCATGATCTCTCTAACGTCTGCTGTTAGATCGTCCCACACTTCCAGCATTACCCCAACAGCTCTGGCATCAGCTTCAGCAGCTACTACAACCGCTTCACCTTCAAGTCTTGCAACTTCCAAAGCCAAATCTGCACGAAGTCTTTCTGTTTCAACCTCTATACGGGTTTGCTCTTGATGCTCTCTGGCAACAATACGCTGATCTACAGCATGTCGAAACGCATCAGAAAATTGCAAGCCTTCCAACGCAATATTAGTTACCGTAATGTGGAAGTTGGCCTCATTTGGAAGAATCCTTCCATGAACCTCTCCTTCAACAAGGTACATTTGTTCAATTAAATATGTTGCTGTACGGGAAGCAATTGTGTTCAAAATTTGTTGGTTAAACATAGCATGAATCATACTCTCCAATTGCTCTAATGTACCAAATTCTCGGGCAACAGACTGCACTGTTCCGGGATTCAAACGATATTGAATTGACATTTGCCCCCTAATATTTTGAGCATCAACGCTATAAGCATTAAACTGCATTGTAGCTTCTCTTGTTCTGACGTCGAAAATTTCAACATCATGAATCCAGGACAGGCGAACATTCCAGCCACCGGGCGTAATTGTTTCGGTAATCTCACCAAATCGCCTTACAACCCCAACAGTTCCATCCTGAATAATATTTACAGAACTAAAGAATGTTGTAATACCAATCAAGGCCGCTAAAGACAGACAGATAAGAATAGCGATTCTTCTTCCGTAGTTCTTTCTGCCTTTTCCGCCTTTTATTTCTTTAAACTTAATCTCTCTTGGTGGATGTTCATCCATAAATAGCACTCTCCTAAATAATCAATATTTTACAAGCCCAAATATCCGTTTGGATTAACATGCCTACCATCATGGCGCACTTCAAAATGTAAGTGTGGGCCTGTAGAAAGTCCTGTACTGCCTATCCGTGCAATAGGATCGCCTCTATTAACCCAATCACCTTCTGATACCAGATTGCGGGAGTTATGTCCATATAGCGTAGATAAACCATTGCCATGGTCAATAACTACTGTATTTCCAAATCCACCACGCCATCCGGAAATAATGACTGTACCGGATTCCGCAGCTCGTATTTCGGTACCTGAAGGTGCAGGTATATCCAATCCGGAGTGAAATTCTGCTCTTCTTGTTATTGGGTTATTACGATGACCATAACCACTGGATACGCGATAATGACCCGGCACAGGCCACAGCATTCGCCCGCCTCTTGGCTGTACAACCTGCTGATTTGCCCGCCGCGCTGCCTCTTGGGCAGCCCGCCGCCGTGCTGCTTCTTCAGCCTGGGCACGACGAATTTGCGCTTCAATATCACGGTCAGTCTGTTCCAATTGTCTTATCAAAGCTTGATACTGGTATGAATCATCTTCCAGCTGATTCATAAAAGCTACTTTTTGAGCCAAAGCTCTTTCATAATCCGCAACCCGCTCTGCTTCAACAACTCGCAAAGCTACTATACGATTTACCTGCCTGGAGGTTTCTTGTAACTTATGCTCTACCAGATCCTCGGCATCCCTTAAATGATCTGCCATTTCTCGGTCGCTTCGTGCAATTGTATTCATATGGTCTAATCGAGTTAAAAAATCGCTAAAGCTTGTGGCTTGTAACACTACCTCCAAATATCCTACAGGCCCATGTATGTACATTACACGTAGCCGGGTTTTAAAACGTTCAAAATGCTCTTCCCGGTTTTGTATAGCCTGTTCTAAAGCTTCTTCTGTTTCTGCTAACTCCAATTCAGTATCTATAAGGTTTTGTTCAATAGCCAAAAGCTGCTCTGTTGCATAGTTTAAAACTTCATCCAATTCCTTTATATCGGCTTCTAATTCTAAAATACCCTGCTGAGTAAGTTCTAATTCACCTCTGGCTGTTTCAGCGTCTTGCCGTATTTGTTCTTGATACCGTTGCATATCAGCAATACTTTGTGCCCCAACCGTAAAACCCGGCACTAGCATAAAAAATACCAAAACCAATGCAAATAATTTTTTAATCTTGGCAATCACCCTAATAAACACCTCCTAAACATGTAAATGTCTCCTAATTGATGCCCCGGATCCAATAATACCTATTAAAGCCCCTAAGAAAATTACAAAAGGAAATAAAATTATAAATATTTCATGCCCGGGTCTAAACTCTATAAACTCTACAAGGGGCATACCTTCTTGTACTATTCTTATAACCTGAGCGTACCCTGACCATACAATAATTACAGGCAGTAAACTTCCTATTACGCCAATTAAAATTCCTTCTATCAAAAAAGGCCAGCGGATAAACCAATCGGTTGCCCCCACATATTTCATAATATTAATTTCTACTTGGCGCGCACTTACTGTAATGCGAATAGTATTAGTGATGATGATTATGGATACTCCTGCCAAAACAAATATTAAGCTTCCACTTATCCACCGTACCATATTAGAAACAGTTGTCACCATACGTACTACATTTTGAGCGTGCATGACTCGCTCAATCCCCATATTGGACAAGCTACTTAATGCTGCTAAAACAGTATCATGATATTGGATATCAACAATTTCTATATTGAAAGAACGCGGAAAATTTTCCGGCAGTATTCCATAAAAAATCTCGGGGTCTTCAAACGCTTCCATAGCTATTTCAAAAGCTTGTTGATGTGATACATAATGTACATCAGATACATACTCTATAGTGCGGATTTGCTCACCAAGGTTGATTACTCCCGCTGCATCCACATCATTGTATATAATAACAGTTATGCTAATACCGCCCTCTAACTGTTGCAAAAAGAAATCAATATTAGCCACCAAAGCATAAAAAACTGACACTATTAAAATGCATGAAGCTACGGTTAGTACAGATGCAAATGACATCAATCTATTGCGAATAAGACCACGAAAAGCCTCCCCTAAAAAATACCGGGACCTTCTAAAACTCATTATTTACCCCATTTCCTCTAGGTTTCTTTTTCGTCTAAAATTCTTTTTCGACATCTTACACACCCAAGTATACATCATCATAACTTCCTTTTTCAATATCCTTGGCAATAATTCCATTGGATAGGCCAATAACCCTCTTGCGCATACCATCTACAATATCTTTGGCATGGGTAGCTACAACTACAGTAGTGCCATTAATATTGATATTTTCCAGCAAATGCATAATTTCCCAAGCGGTTTCCGGATCCAAGTTACCTGTAGGCTCGTCGCATAGTAACAAAGGGGGCTGGTTTACTATAGCCCTTGCCAAAGCAGTACGTTGCTGCTCTCCACCGGAAAGTTGGTTAGGATAAGCTCTTGCTTTTTTAGCAAGCCCTACCATTGCCAGCACTTGTGGAACAGTGCGGCGTATTTCTCGGTTAGAAGCCCGTACAATTTGCATGGCAAAAGCTACATTATCGTATACCGTTTTGTTTCTGAGAAGTTTAAAATCTTGAAAAACAACCCCCATTTTTCGGCGGTAGTCCGGCATTTGTTTTCTGGTAAGTTTACTAAGTTCTGCACCGTTTACAACTATTTTACCGGATGTAGGCTCCAATTCTTTTAAAAGGAGTCGTACCATAGTAGATTTGCCACTTCCGCTTGTACCCACAATGAAAACAAATTCTCCGGGTTCAATGGATAGCGAAACATTGTCTATTCCCCTGGCACCGTTTTCATAAACTTTTGTTACATCTGTGAGCTTTATCATTGCTTATGTGTACCTTTCTTTGTGCATCAAATACTTGCTTACCATTAACGTAATTTTAAATATAATAGCATCTTCAAAATTACGCAAATCAAGCCCGGTCATCTTTTGAAGCTTGTCCAGACGATATACTAATGTATTACGGTGAATGTACAACTGTCTTGAAGTCTCGGACACGTTTAAATGATTTTCAAAAAATTTGTTGACCGTTGTAAGAGTTTCGTCATCAAAATTATCTATGCTGGAACCCTGTAAAACTTCATTTAAGTACATCCTGCATATGGATAAAGGTAATTGATATACCAGCCTTCCAATGCCCAAAGTCTCATAACTGATGACATTTTTATCAGCTTCAAAGATTTTACCTACCTCCAAAGCCATTTTGGCCTCTTTGTAGGAAGCAGATACATGTTTTAAGTCTGTTACCACAGTACCTATGGCTACCCGACCACGGCTCATGGCCTCGCCTGCTAATGTATCACTGATGGTATGAGCATGACGCTCAATTTCATCAATTTTATCTTTTTCCCTAAGCTCTTTAACCAATACAATATTTTGTTCATCAACTGCTGTTACAAAATCTTTTTGCTTTGCCGGGAAAATATTGCGTACTACTTCCAACGCTGCCATATCTTTATCCATGGAAAGTTCAATTAAATACACTACTCTACGGATGTTATTATCTATCTGCAATTTTTTTGCTCTGTTATAGATATCAACTAAAAGTAGGTTATCCATTAATAAGTTTTTAATGAAATTATCTCTATCAAAACGTTCCTTATAAGCAACAAGTAATGATTGAATATGAAATGCAACCATCCTGCCAACTTGGTAAGTGTCCTCATCATCACCTTTAAGGATAACTACATATTCGGCAATACCACTGTCAAATACTTTAAAATATTGATAACCCTGAAGCATTTGAGTTTCTGCTAAAGAATACACAAATGCCTCTGCCGCTTTTGCCGGATCAAAGCCATCTTCTTCTTGGTGTTCTCCAATTAAAGGTCTGCCGTCTCGCTCTACCACGCGGATATTTTTACGAGTTATGCAGCTTAAACCTTCTATTACGTTTTGTAATACTTGACTAGAAAGCACTGATTATAAACCTCCTTATGCAACAAATTAATTCACTAACTGTCATTTAAATTGTTACAATTTACATAGTAATATACTTACATCATCCATTTCCATACGTTCAGTTTTTGTTGCTTCTATTTTATAAAAACATCGGCATATACTATCTAGTATCACCCTCATGTCCTTATATCCAGACATTTCTGAAAGCAAATCTTTGATATGTTTGGAAAATTCATCAGGTTGATTTTTATAATAATTATCTTGTAAACCATCAGTAAAAAACAATACCATATCACCTTGTTGATAAGAAATTTCTTGTTGATCGTATATGGTATCTGCAATCATGCCAATGGGAGAGCCGGATGCTTCCAGCTCAATTACTTTTGCGGTGCTACTGTCTGCTAAAAGAGGCAATACTAACCCTGCATTTGCAAACCTGATTTTTTTGTTTTGAGTGTCTACAACAGCATAAAAGACACATGCATAAAGTGATGAATCATCATTACCGGCTTCAAAAAGCTCACACATGTCATTGTTTAAATGAAACAGTAGATCACCGGGGCTTAAATCCCAATCAGCCAGGTTTTTAATCATTACATTAAGTGTTACTGTTAAAAAGGAGGATGCTATTCCATGGCCGGCTACATCACCCATCACTATACCAAAGCAATGTTCACTTAGCCGCAGAACATTATAAAAATCTCCTCCTATACCCATGGCCGGGTGATACACACTTAGCATACGGCAATCTCCAAAGTCCATATCTATCTCCGGAATAAGAGACATTTGAACTTTGCGAGCCATTTGCATATGGCGTTCAATTACATTGTTACGCTTTTCAAGTTCAGCATATTGATTACGGATTTGGTTGCTTAGGTGCTTTAGCCTTGACAGGGTGCGTATTTTAGACAAAAATTGATAATCGTCGCCATTTTCTACATGATAATCGTCCGCACCTACTTCCATAGCCTTAATACGGTTAGAATCGTTATCTATATGGCTTATGCATAAGACCAGCACATGAGGCAAAATAATTTTTAAATGCTTGCATAAGTCAAAACCGCTGATATCCGGCAGATCTACATCTGTTACAACAATATCCGGATTAATCAACTCTGCTTTTATTAAAGCACTTGTGCCGCTGGCAGAAGTATAAACATCGGTAAAACCCTCTTGGATCAACCAAAAACTAAGTAAATCGTTTAATTGGATAGAGCCGTTTATAACCAGCAGTTTAAATAACGAATTATCCATTTTCTAATCTCTTTTCAAATATGACCTCGTTGCCTGCTTCATTAAAATAGAGGCTATCTGTTAAAGCACATACTAATATCATGCCACGACCGTTTTCGCTTAGCAATGCATCATCGCTGTGTGCATATGCTATTGCTTGAGTGTAATCAAAGCCGGGGCCTTTATCTTGTATACAAGCACGCAAACAGCCATTATCAATTTCTATACGTATAAAAACAACTTTTTCGTTACTTTTTTTGCTACCGTGGATAATTGCATTGTGCAAAAGCTCGCTAAATACCAGCTTTAAATCTTCCATTGTACTAGGTATAGAAACATGTGCATTTATAAACTCCAGCAAACAGCGGACAATATTACGTACCCGCTCTGAGTCGCCGTTAAAATGCAGTTCGCAATATTCTTTTACCATGGAGATGCCACCCCCAGTTCCGCTGCTTTATAGCAGTAATTAGACCATTAGACTTTTTACATAGTTGGGCAATACCGGATTAATCACTAAATAATACTTCTTTATGCTTTTTATGCATAACGATAGAAATTTTGTCATTTGATGGCTTAGTGATAGCAAATTCATCTACCAAAGCTTTTATCATCATTAAACTCATCTCATCATTAAAGCCTTCTTGTAGTTCGTTTACTAAATTTCCTAAATTATCTTCTGCCACAATTTCTATATGCATTTCTTTATCGCCGGGTGTAAAGCATATTTCAAAATTGCTTTTAGGGACATTTGCTGACCTTTTAATAATATAGATGCAAGCTTCTTGTACTGCTGTTTTTATATCTTCTATTTCATCTATATCAAAACGGACGCGGTTTGCTATGCTGGATACTGTAAGCCGGGCAGAAGACACGTACGCAGGGTTAACAGGAAAGGATAGTTTAATACATTCAGCATTATTCATCTTTATCACCCTCTTCTATGATAAAAACTTTGTCCAGGTTAGTTATACGAAATAGCTTTAAGATATTAGGTTTTACAAAGGATAACCGTACCTCCTTGCCATGGCTTTTGGTATTTTTTAATATCCCTACCAGTGCTCCTAATCCTGTAGAATCTATATATTCTAACCCTGTGCAGTCGATATGAATATCGGCAACATGTTCTTCTATCAGGTTGGTAAGTTGGCTTTTAAATTCAGCAGAGTTAACAATATCTATTTCGCCGCATAATTTTACTTGCCAGTTATTTCCATTATATGTTTTTTCAATTGCTAAATCCATAATAAATTTCTTCCCTTCTAAAAAATACATAATTCCTCAGACATTTTCAAGTGTAATGATACCATGATTTTATCAAATGTGATATACTGTGGAAGAAATGGATGGAACTTTTTTTGAGAAAGGATGATGAGAAACATGCAAGTGATCCTATTACAAGATGTAAAAGGTACCGGTAAAAAAGGACAGTTAGCAAATGTATCTGACGGACATGCAAAAAATTTTTTAATTCCTCGTAAACTTGCAGCAGAGGCCACTGCTAATGCTATAAAGGATTGGGAAAAGCAACAAAAAAACGCCGAGCAAAAGCGTCAAGGTGAGGTTTCCTCCGCTCAAGCATTGGCTCAACAGATAGAAAAGGCCACTGTAAAACTTGCCATGAAAACAGGCGAAAACGGTAAAATGTTTGGTTCTGTCGGTAGCAAAGAAATTGCTGAAGCTTTGTCTTTACAATTTGATATTGATGTAGATCGTAAAAAAATTGTATTAAATGAGCCTATAAAATCTATTGGCGTTAAAAAAGTTTCGGTTAAGTTGTATGCGGATGTAGTTGCACAATTGTCAGTCGAAATTGTAGAGGAGTAATCCAATGGATGATTATCCTGATGACTATCCTTTTGATTCTCAAGCCCCTGTTGAGGGGCTTTCTGTTATGCCTCAGATACCACAAATGCGGATTCCTCCTAACGACACAGAAGCCGAGCAATCCGTTTTAAGCAGCATGTTGTTTGATAGAGAAGCTATTTCTATCGCAAGTGAGCACCTTAGAGGAGAGGACTTTTACCGTCCGGATAACAAAGCCCTTTATGATGCTATGCTTGAGCTTTTTGTTAAAAATACACCGGTGGATGCAATAACACTTTGCGATAAATTGACTGAACAAGGAATCTTGGATCAAGTTGGTGGTCGTGCGTATGTTGCCAAATTAGCATCTGCTTACTATACATCTGCCCATATCCGCCAACATAGCAGGATTGTAGCAGACAAAGCTTTGTTACGTAAACTAATTAAGGCTTCTACAGAGATATCTGCTGCCGGATATGAAGCCCGCGAAGAAGTTGAAGTAGTACTGGAGCAGGCCGAAAAAAGTATTTTTGAAATTTCAATGAACCGCAACAGTCGAGATTTTTCCCCCATAAGTGAAGTAATAGGGCTGGCTCTTGAGAGACTTGAAGCAGTAGCAAAGGCTAAGGGTCAAGTTACCGGGGTGTCTACAGGTTTTATTGATTTTGACAACAAAACTGCGGGCTTGCAAAAGTCTGATTTAATTTTGATAGGTGCCAGGCCATCTATGGGTAAAACTGCTTTTATGCTTAATATTGCCCAACATGCCGCTGTTCGTAATAATGTACCTACAGCAGTTTTTAGCTTAGAAATGTCTAAAGAACAATTAGTTAACCGTATGTTATGCGTAGAAGCACATTTAGACTCTCATAAATTTCGTACAGGTGATTTAAACGATGACGATTGGGCTAAAATAGCTGAAAGTATTGCACCATTGTCAAGTGCGCCTTTATTTATAGATGATACTCCCGGTATTACTGTAGCAGAATTGAGGGCAAAATGCCGTCGCCTTAAACTTGAAAAAAATCTTGGATTAGTTGTTATAGATTATTTGCAGTTGATGTCCGGCTCTGCTTCCAGAGTAGAATCACGTCAAATGGAAATATCAGAAATATCACGATCTTTAAAAGCTCTTGCTAAAGAGCTGGAAGCACCTGTACTTACCGCGGCACAGTTAAGCCGTGCAGTAGAAGCCAGGAAGGATCATCGGCCAATGCTGTCTGATCTTCGTGAATCCGGTGCAATAGAACAAGATGCAGATGTAGTAGCCTTTTTATATCGTGATGAATACTACAACCCTGATACACTTAAAAAAAATCATGCAGAGGTTATAATTGCAAAACAGCGGAATGGCCCCACGGGTACAGTAGAGTTAACCTATTTGGGGCAATATACAAAATTTGCTAATGCACCCGGTAGATTTTAAAAAAATTATCTATTGTGAGGAGGTCGTTTTGCCGGAGAGCAAAACATAAATATATGTTGAAAAATATGAGTATTAGAGGAAAGTTAGGGTGGAACTTTTTTTCACTTTTACTTATTACAGCAATTATTGCTTTTTTTGGTATTTACTTTATTGTAAGGATAAATAATGAAAACAGTTATGTACAAAATTTCCCATCGTTTAGATATAACATTCTTAATCACGTATCAACAGAAATTATGGATACACGGCGTATGGTAGTGATGATGACTCTTAATGCAAGCAACGAAGCTGAGTTAAATTATATATACAACGAATTCAATGAATTGAGAGCCAAGATTAGAAGCTTGCTTGATGCATATGTACAAAGCTTTCAAGACTTTATTGTAGGAGTCAATAGAGAAAATAGTTATGCAAAAAAATTTTCGTTAAACAGGTATAACATTCTTAATCAGATGTCAATAGAAATTATGGATATGCGATACATGGTAGTAACGATGGCTCATCATGCAGGAGACGAAGCAGAGCTAAACCGTGTGTATAATGAATTTATGGCATTGAGAGCCGGGATCAGATACTTGCTTGATTCATATGCACAAAACCTTCAAGATGACCGGTATATTTATGGCGAGAATCGAGAAGATGCTATTATCTTTGCGTTTGAACTTGAAAGACGGATAGCACGATATATAGTCGAAGTTGTTGAGCCAATGTTTTACATTGCTATGAATGAACCCAATAATCAAGCAGAAATATCACAACTTTTAGAGCTATGTGTTGAAATATACGCATCTATTGATTCTTTGCTTAGTGGATTGCTGTTAGTTGCTTTAGAAACTATTGAAAACTATTAATTGTGAGGAGGTCGTTTTGCCGGAGAGCAAAACATAAATATATGTTGAAAAATATGAGTATTAGAGGAAAGTTAGGGTGGAGCTTTTTTTCACTTTTACTTATTACAGCAATTATTGCTTTTTTTGGTATTTACTTCATTGTAAGAATAAATAGCGAAAACAGCTATGTGCAAAATTTCCCATCGTTTAGATATAATATTCTTAATCATATGTCAACGGAAATTATGGATGCACGGCGTATGGTAGTAATGATGGCTCATCATGCAGGAAACGAAGCCGAGCTAAACCGTGTGTATAATGAATTTATGGCATTGAGAGCCGGAACAAGACCTTTACTTGACGCATATGCACAAAACTTTCAAGATGACCCGCGCATTTATGGTGAACGTCGAGATGATGGCATCCACTTTGCGGCTGAGCTTGATAGGCGAGTTATGCGGTATATAGTTGAGGTTGTTGACCCAATGATTGATGTTGCCATGAATGACCCAAATAATAACGCAGAAATATCACGACTTTTAGACTTGGGTGTTGAAATACATGCAACGATAGAATCTCTATACAATGCATTAATGATAGCTGCTCAAGAAACTGTAGAAGATATTAATGCGCAAGTAGAGAATTTAGGGGGAACAGCTACAATAATTATGATAATTTTGACTGTTGTCGGGATTATACTCAGTATAGTAGTTGCAATGCTTATCAGTAAAAGTATATCCGGGCCGGTACAGGAAGTGGCAGAGGTTTTGAGCGAGGTTGCTAACGGAAACTTTAATATAAATATTAAATCAAACCTTGCCAAAGATGAGATTGGCATAATGACCCGGGATGTTTATAGCCTTATTAATGTTGTAAAGAGTCTGGTAGATGATATCGAAAAGTTTTCATACGAAAGCACAGTTAATGGTGATGTTGACTATCGAATTAATGCAGCAAAATATCGTGGCAGCTACAACCGGATGACAGTGTCGCTTAATGGATTTATAGATAATGTTAATAAAGATGTAGAGGATCTTCTTGCTACACTTATGAGTATTAACAAAGGTAATTTTAAAGTGGAGCTTAGAAAACTTCCCGGCAAGAAGGTAGTTTTAAACCAAACATCGGAGGCTCTTTTAGCTAACTTGAATGCAATCAGTGCCGAAGTAAGCAAGATGATTAAGTCAGCAGTAAGTGGAGATCTTTCTGCTAAGATAGATGACAAACAGTTTGAGGGTGATTGGCGCAAGCTGATGTTTGGGTTAAACCAAGTTACAAAAGCCGTAAATAAGCCCATAACAGAAATTAATGATATTATGTCTCGTTTATCTCAAGGTGATTTTAGTACAAAAGTAAAAGGAAATTATCATGGTGATTTTTCGGCAATGAGTCAGGCAGTTAACAATACCATCACTTCATTGTCAGGTTATGTCTCTGAAATGGATGAAATACTGTCCTCTATATCAAATGGGGATTTAACCCGTACTATCAGCAGAGAGTATGTTGGTGAATTTGGTGAAATCAAAAACTCCATCAATAACATATCCGGAAATTTGAACAAAACCATGGGAGAAATTGCATCAGCATCAGAACAAGTGTTAACCGGAGCTAAACAGATCTCTTCCAGTGCAATGGATTTGGCTAATGGAGCTAACACTCAAGCAAGCTCTGTGCAAGAACTTAATGCAAGTGTAGAAATGATTAATCAACAAACAAGGCAAAATGCTGATAATGCCAATACGGCTAATACCCTATCCAATACATCAACTTCTAATGCCCGGGTTGGAAACGATGCAATGGGGCAATTGATGGAGGCTATGACTCAAATTAAGGAGTCCTCGAATAGTATTTCGCAGATTATCAAAACAATTCAAGATATTGCTTTCCAAACAAACCTCCTTTCTCTCAATGCCTCTGTAGAAGCGGCTCGCGCAGGAGATCACGGTAAAGGGTTTAGTGTAGTAGCTGATGAAGTGCGTAGCTTAGCCTCACGAAGTCAAAGTGCTGTAAAAGAAACAGAGGAAATGATAGCAACTGCTATTTCTCGTGTAGAAGTGGGTTCCGAAATTGCACAAACAACATCAGAATCCCTTAATGCTATTGTTTCCAGCGCAACAGAAGTATTGGCAATTATAAATAAAATCGCCTCTTCATCAATAGATCAGGCAGAAGCCATTGAGCAGGTAAGCCAAGGTCTACAGCAGATTTCAAATATTGTACAAAGCAACTCTGCTGTATCAGAGGAAGCAGCCGCTGCTTCAGAAGAGTTAACCTCGCAGGCAGAAGTAATGCGAGAATTAGTGGGACATTTCAAATTATAATGTTAGAGTCTGTTTAATCGGTAACAAACCGGAACCGGTTGACCATGAAAGGAATGGTCTTAATTATGAAGGAAATAGAATCAAACAAACATGCATGGGGTCAAATTTCTGAAGATCATTATTTGCATTTTAAAAACACCTTGTTGGAAGGAAGCCATAAGCTAAATAAATATATCCAAAGTGAAATTGGAGATTTAAGCGGAAAGAAAATAATTCACTTACAATGTAACACAGGCGCAGATACCATTTTGTTAGCAAAAATGGGTGCAAGTACTGTAGGTGTTGATTTAGTTCCCGGTAACATTTTATATGCAAAAAAACTTGCTGAGGATTTAGGCGTTACAAATGTAGACTTCATTGAAGCTAATATTATGGAATTTATGGAAAATCACAACGAAAAATACGATGTTGTATTTGTTTCAGAAGGAGCTATTGGGTGGCTCCCGGATTTAAAAAAGTGGGGTAAAACTATAAGACACTTATTAAAAGACGATGGATTTTTTTATGTTTTTGATGGCCATCCAATCTACTTGATGTTTGATGCAAGAAAGCTTTCAGAGAATATCACGGAAATTAAATATCCCTATTTTGGTAAAGAGCCGGACGTTGATGACTCAATTGGAGGATATGCTTCAGAAACAAAATATGGCGTAAAATCATATTTTTGGATGTTCACAGTTTCAGATGTAATCAATTCGCTTATATCTGCCGGCCTGCATATTGAATATTTTAATGAGTACCGAGAAAATTTCTTTGATGAAGGTGGCTGTAAAAGTGTTGGAGATGGTCTGTTTAACTATGACTTTAATAATGATTTGTTTCCAATGTCATTTAGCTTAAAAGCAACTGTTTATCAACAAAATCGCCGAGAATACTCCCGCCTCTAAGGCGGCGAGATGAATCGGCAAGGTCTTGTGTTTTTACTTTAAGTTGAGTTTAACAGTAAAATATGATATAATCTTTCTACAAAAAGGAGGTGAATATCATGTATTTAACCGTGAAACAACAGCTTAAAAATCTTTCCAAAGAAGATTATCAAAACCTCAAAACACTTTCGCATACTGCAAAAAACCTCTACAACCAAGCTTTGTACAACGTGCGTCAGTATTACTTTGTTGAAAAAGAATACCTGAATTATGAAAAGAATTACGCTTTGCTTAAACAGAGCGATAATTATAAACTCCTAAATTCAAATATGGCACAACAAATTCTTAAAGAAGTTGATGGCGTTTTTAAATCTTTCTTTGGATTGATTAAACTTGCTAAAAAAGGCAGTTATGACTTCCGCAATATAAGATTACCTAAGTATCTTTCAAAAGATGGCTTTACCACACTGGTAATTGGTTTTGTTCGCTTAAACGGAAATAAGTTAACCATCCCTTATTCAAATAGTTTTAAGAAAGAACACAAACCTGTAACAATAAATATACCCCCTGTACTACAAGGCAAGAAAATAAAAGAGATACGTATTATTCCAAAATCAAATGCAAGGTTCTTTGAAGTTCAGTACACCTATAAGGTCGAAGAGCAGCAAAGGGATTTAAACCAACAAAAAGCACTTGCTATAGATTTAGGACTTAATAATCTTGCTACTTGCGTAACTACAGATGGTGTCTCCTTCATCGTTGACGGCAGACGATTAAAAGCAATTAATCAATGGTATAACAAGCATAATGCTAAATTGCAAAGCATCAAGGACAAGCAAAAATTTAAAGGTACAACTAAACTACAAAGTATCATAACCAATAATCGCAACAATGCGGCTAATGATTACATTAACAAAACATGTAGATACATCATCAATTACTGCTTAGAACACAAAATAGGCAATCTGGTTATTGGTTACAATGAAACCTTGCAAAAAGATATTAATTTGGGTAAGCGTAACAATCAAAATTTTGTTAATATCCCAATAGCTAATATCAAAGAAAAGCTTGAATACTTGTGTAAGCTATATGGAATTAAATTTACAAAACAAGAAGAAAGTTATACTTCCCAAGCAAGTTTTTGGGATAATGATGACATTCCAAAGTATAATGACGATAATCCACAAACGTATGTCTTTAGTGGTAAGCGTATTAAGCGTGGGATGTATCGTTCTTTTTGTGGCAAGCTTGTTAATGCTGATGTTAATGGGGCTTTAAATATCTTAAAGAAAAGTAGCGTTGTGGACTTAAATGTCCTATACAGTAGGGGCGAAGTGGATACGCCTGTCAGAATAAGGATAGCTTAGGCTATCAATCTTCTGTTTCGAAGCTCCCACTTCAACGCCGTCAGGCGTAAGTGGTGAGTGATTCACCGTAAATAATATGAGGTTGGCAAGATAGCATAAGAATATGTGATTAAATTAAAAACATGTGAAATATAAAAACACCTCTAAATGGCTAAAATAGGGGTGTTTTGTTGTTTTTAGAGCAATAACAAATGCGCGCAACCGATGACAAAATGAGACCGGTTGGGTGCATTTGTTATGACTAATTTCTGCATTTCTGCGCTTGATATGACATTTAATATTGACAGAGTAAACGGGCGAGGATATTATAAATCATCGTACAGGCCGTAAAGGAAAAAGCACAAACGTTCTGTAGAAGCAAGATTGCATTGATGAGAACAAGTATTGCGATACAAGCGACAGATATCAAAAATTACTGAGATTGATGGGGAATTAGATGTCTGTGGATGAATTGGAAAGTAGAAAGTATATGAAAGGTGAGTTTCATGGCAAATTACGATTACAAGGCTGGAAAAAGGCGGTTAAACAATATTCTCAATAACAAGCTTGACGTTATTAAGAAAGATAAGTTGCCATCAGAAGATAGCTTTACGTTCGATAACGGTTACGATAGTTTGGTGTCAGCGATTTTCGTCGATATCAGAGATTCATCGACCCTTTTTGCTGATGGTGATAAGGAAAAAGTCTCTAAAATCATTAGAAGTTTTACCTCGGAGGTGATAGAAATTTTAAGAGATGATGATAATTTAAGGGAAATTGGGATTAGGGGAGACTGTGTCTATGCTGTGTATACAACGCCACAAAAAAACAACATATACGAATTATTCGAGAAAACGTGGTATATCAACACTTATATGAAAATGTTAAATACTTTGCTTAGAAGGAAGCGATATCCTGAAATTGCTGTTGGGATTGGAATGGCAACTGCACGAGAACTTGTAGTGAAAGCCGGGCGGAAGGGTGTCGGCATTAATAATTTGGTCTGGATTGGTGAAGCAGTGACGGCTGCATCAAATTTATCATCAATAGGAAACAAGGAGGGGAAAGGTACTCTTGTTTACTCACGCTGTAGTTATACGAATTTTATTGATGAATTTGTAAATAAGAATGGTGATAAGGTCAAGAAATGGTTTAAAGCGGTTGTTAGTCCAGAATATGGAACATATTACCATGCAGATATACTCGACACGGCGTTTGATAACTGGATTAATGCGGGTATGAATGATTAGTTTAGCAGTGGATATAATGGAGGTGAAGTATGTTAAAGTGGCTTGTTGAAAATCCAATAGCGAGGACATTAGCATCCGTCACCCCAATGGTCTGGGTTCTTATCGTGCTTGGAATATTTGGTGAACGACTCTGCCTAATAGATAGGTACGGAAATATGACACAAACAGGACAAATCATTACTATTAGCGTTTATTTGACCGTGGGATTTTTTATTTTCTTGACGAATTGGTTTATGCCAAGAGTCGCTTCAAGGAAAAAATCTGAAGCAAAAATACAAGGTTTACTGATTACTCTAACTAATGCTATTCATGGGCTTTCAAACATTGACGAGAAGTACATTTCAGCATCAGTTTTTTATGCCTTTAATGGTAATAGGAATAAACCTTTTTATCAGGTCACAAACAAAAAGCCGGGAATTGGCCCCGACACTGCTTTGAACGGAGAAAATTCCTTTGGTAAATACCTATTGGATGATAGCCCTAAAGATTTTGAGTTCCTTAATGATGTTGTAGGCGAAGGAGAATCAAAAGGAAAATATGTAACCACTCAACAAAACAAGTTGATGCTTAGGGAAACTAACAAAGCAGGTTCAACTGTGGGATATAGAATTATCGAACATCAAGATAATAAGGCATATGAACGCCCAATGGTTCAAGCTGTTCTTTTTTCATCTTCTTTCGGATACGAAATTTGTAACGGGTACAAGGGTATGTCCAGAGAAGCGATAGAATGTATTATCGAAAATGTCATTCTTCCTCCAATTGTAGCTCAGTTGACGGAAGAACTTAAAGCGTTGCACAAACCACAGCCTTGGTTTATTCGGATATTTCAAAGGAAGTGGCAGAGAGATATGCAATAGCCTGTAAACGCCAACGATACAAGAGCCGCTTTTTACATTGTATCAATCCAACGGCTTAAATAAGTCACCAAAAATCAAAGGATCCACAAATCCCTTTAGGCTGTTATCTGCCCTATTTGGGATTGCATGGATCCTTTTTACAATAACCGAAAAAATATTATTTTGAAAAATTGTTGTCAAAATTATGAAATAATGATAGAATGCAGAAGTAACAAAAAATCAAGCAATACTACAACGTTTGA
>WQVX01000067.1 GCA_009785615.1 Defluviitaleaceae bacterium
ACTAAATCGAGAAATAACAAAGGCGATAAAAGATGCCCCTATTCCAATAATATATGTCATTGCCATCAACAAGCTAAAATATTGCCCAAAGGTAAATCTAAAAAAAAGTATTGTGCCGGGATTAGCAAAGGACACCACTTCATGATTCCAATATCTAAATATACCCGTAGTACTGTAGATGATGGAAAATATAACAAGCAGCAAAGTAGAAATAATGATTGCTGAAATTGCTGTTGCCGCAAGTTGACGATGTTTAAGCTTGCGTCCTATGGCTGTAGAGTATTGTAACATTACAAGGTTTCGCATACGGTCATATGCTAAAAATGGCAGGATTAAAACAAAAATTACCAGCAATTGCAACCTGCTAAATGCTCTAAAATAATGTATAGTATTCCTAAAAGCCTGTTCATCCATTACATTCCAATATTCATTGGTTTCTAATACATCAATTACTCTATACCGACCCCTGTCGCTCAAAATTCTACCAGCAACAAAATCTTTCCTAACGTTTAAATGATAAGAAAATATATCACGATTATATGAGAAATCATACATGTCTTTTATGTTTATCAGGTCAATAATTTTCCAATTCACAAAATTATTTTCCTGCCTTGACAGATAAACGTTCATATGCGATCTATCTCGGGAGGCTACAGGATAATTAATAAGGCCAGTGCTACGATATACCAAAAACTCTTCATAATTTGTTATTTCGTATTTTGCAAAGAGTTGTGAGTTTTGTATGAGTATATCCGCATGTGCTATTAAAAGCGCAAGATGTTCATTTATGAATGATGGCACATCTTCTTCATTAAAGACATCTTGTAATATTTGCAAATGCCACATATTATAGTCTACAGAAGCAAATTCCCCTAGCTCAACTCTTGTTTCATCCCAAAAACGTTCTATGTTGCCAAGAGCTTGCATTCTAAAACGGAAGTCATCACCCATACTAATAACATTCAGCTCTTGCCCTTCAGTTTCAGATAATAATTCCAGCCATTTTTCAGATAAAAAATATTCTATTTCATCAGGCGTAATGCGTGTACCATATTGGTCAGCCAATTCATGCATAAATTCCACAAGTTCTGAGCCATGTTGCCATCCGGGGTAGTATCGAATCCGAATATCCATAAGTATCAGATAGAATACAATGCATACAGCCGCAATTGCTATTAAAATTCTTATGTTAAAAATTTTTTTAATTTCTTGAAATATTATAACTATGCTAAACACTCCCACCATTTCAAGATGCAGTAAAAAAATGCCATCCATAATCAAGAGTGGCTACTGACAGCTTATCCGCAGTAGCCATCTGCTTTTGAAAATCTCAATTGCTTTAAGTCAACTTAGCGATTAATGAATATACCAATCATACCACTGCCACTGCCAGAACCACTTCCCATCATCACGGTATAGCTTAAAGTACCACCAGTAATGGATACATTTGCTCCCTCTCCACGGTTTAAAGTTCTCGCGCCCAACAGGGTGTCAAGTGTATTTGTACGCACTTCAAAACGCACTGATGGTAAAGTTCCATGTTCATACTCAATGCGAAGCAAATAGGCACTTCCAGGAAAAGAACTTGCACTTGCTACATTTTGCATAGCAGGAAAAGCTAAAGGAAAATTTATCACCCTTCTTATGGGTATCCGTGGTTGGATTACGCTGGTAGCTTCTTCTTCAAATTCTTCAACAGACAAAGTTACGTAAGAATACTCTGTGCTTATCACATCACCTGTATCAAGGCAATAAATTTGTATTGTTACCACTACATCAACATATTCACCTAAATCTTGTGTATCTGCGGCAACAACAGTAGCAGATAATAACGTCACCAGCAAAATAGTAGTGACAACAACATTTAGCCTTTTGAAAATTTTTCTCATAATTATAAATCTCCATTCTGTTTTTTATTTTTACTTTTTTGAAACTTGTAACATTACTTTCCATAATCATGCAGTTGGTTAAATGGTACCTATGTATATCCCCTGTTTAAGCAACTGCAAGGCTTCAGATACCAATTGGATCCAAGGTGTAAGCTATAATTGTAAAAACGCCCCCCTTTGTATAATGTTTTGCGCGCTCACGGTAGGATAAAACAAGTTTTCCAAACTGTCAAGTATCTTTTAAGGATACTTTGTATTTTTATCTTGCAAGCAATTTTATTTAAAGAAAAGCATCAAAAAAGCGGGTTTGATGAATAAAAAATATTCAAAAAACCCGCTCTTTTTTTTCGCCAAAGGGGCAACGTTCCCCCGGCGTATAGGTGATTTTTATTCAATTTTTAGGGTGCCATTCCGGTTTTATTTTAATATCAGAATGGCAAGTTTTCATTTCATTGGACTCACCTCCATCAGCCCAATTTGTATAAGATTATACAAAAAAGGCGTACAGGGATACCGATCAAAAATCGATCAACATCACCTGCACGCCTGAATATTTTAATTTAATAAAATTAATCTACCCAAACAATTCACTATAAATAACCCATAATGAATAAACACATGCTATACCATACACTGAAGTATTCCGGAAGCAAAATACAACCAACCTTGCCCTTGTAAAAAAGGCAAAACTAAGCTATACTGTTGCCTACTACAGCGACAGATTTTCTGTGTTTGCAGGTGATGTCCGTTTAACATCCCCTCAAGCGTTGGTTGATGTTTTTTGAGAACATCAGCCAAACGTTGTAGTGCCACTTGCTTTTTTTATTACCTTCACATCTTATCATCATTTGCTAATTTTGGCAATGATTTTTCAAATAATTCTATTATAAATTCAAAAAATCCATAAAATACCAATTTTTGTACTGAAAATACATTTTCATCTACTCTGCTTTCACACTTATATCACATTTTCTTCCAATTTTTCATATATTTAAAGGTTTTTTGTAGTATTCAGGACAAAAAACGTATTATTCATGACAAAAGTGTGTTGTTAACATAAATTTGTTGTACTATATTTCGTGAAGAAACCATTCGTACATACTAGGATGTTATTTTTTAAAAGGTGATTTTTATGGAAAATGAAGTATATGATTTTGGCAAGAGACTAAAAAAATTAAGAGAAGAATCAAACTTAACGCAAGCGGAAGTAGCCAGATCATTAGGCGTTCAAATTTTGACAGTTAAAAGATATGAAAGTAATGAGCAACAACCACCAATTGATAAACTGCAAGCAATGTCTTTAATGTATAAAACTTCATTAGACTATTTAAGAAATTTAGAAAAAAGAAAACCCTTGTTTATTTGCGACTTGCCCCAAAGCAAACAGGTAATGGTTTTAGAAATTATTAATTGTGTTCGTAAAGAAGATAATTTTTCAAAAAACAACAATATAAGCGATATTTAAAACAAACAAGGCAACAAAAGGAAAAATTATTTACCAACATTGCCTTAGTCACGCCAATAGTATATAAGAGAACGGTGGACAAATGATATAGTACCGTGATATAATCCATTGAAACTTTCTTTGGGTATAATTTTCCTTATATAGAAGGCGGTGAGTTAATGGCTGAAAGTGTTGAATCGCCCGAGCATATAGAACATGAAAAATCAGAACTTGTAACATCTGAAGGATCCGGCAATTTTCAGGAAAAAGAACGGGAAAAAGTAGTGGTTGGCAATATCTACACCGGCAAAGTGTTAAAAATAAAGCCCTTTGGGGCAATAGTATCACTGCCGGGCAGTGCGCCAGGGCTGGTGCATATTTCGCAAATCGCCGCCGGATACGTGCAAAATGTAGAAGATGTGCTGGAAATTGGAGACGAAGTTAGTGTTAGGGTTTTATCCCAAGATGCTGCTTCCGGTAAGATATCTTTATCTATGAAAGATGTGCCACAGTTAGGTTATGATGAAGATGATCCTGACGGTTATGGGCCAAGGTATATTCCGTCCCCGCCGGTAGTAACAGCGGCAGCGGCGGCGGCTTTTGAAGAAAAATTTAAAGCTTGGCAAAAAGTCTCTAATGAGCGCATAGCAGGACTTAACAAGCGGAATAAAAGGCGTTAATTTAAGAAGTCCGATTTTATATCGGGCTTTTTTCATACTTTTGCAACGAAGTCAGAAAGGAAATGTTAAGATGAAACTAAAGTACATTCCATTTGTTATCGCAATATTTTTGATAGTATCTACAAATGTATATGCCCGCCATCCTTCAGATTTTTTAATACGCAACTATTCAATTGAGCTACAGGTAGAAAATCTTGAAGATGCTTTTCTGATCCTAAATAATTTGCCCGGGCTTAACCTTAACAGCCATGTAAATATCCAATCCGGCTGGGGCAATATGGAGCTAAGGGTAAACAACCGCGATGTAGACATGGTATTATCAAGCTTGCGAAGTTTAGGGCAGGTTAGGGCATCCAATAACAGATCTCAAAATGTATTTAACTCTATAAGCGAACTACAATTGGAATTTGAAGTCAGAAGCGATCAACACTCCCGTTTAATGGACTTACTTTACCAAGTAGATACATTAGATAATTTCATGGTTATAGAAAACCGATTAATTCCACTTATAAACGAAATTGAGCAAATAAGAGGTAATCTTAATTATTTTAACCTTGAAGCTGCTACTACACGAATACACATTACCGTATTTGCTACAGATTCGGTTATTGCAGAAGAACCACTTGGAGCATTTGAGAGAATTGGCAATGCCTTTGTTAGCTCTGCCGGGGGCACATTGGCAGTAATCCAATGGATGTTAATATTTTTTGTGTATATAAGTGTACCCGCAACTATAGTTGCTATAATTTTTTGTATTTACCGGTTTGGAATACGTAAAAGGCGTAAAATTGAGCAAAAAGGAAAGATTGGTGAGCAAAATGAAGTTGATTAGAATTTGTAAATTGGCTATGGGCATTTTGGCCATTATGTTATTTAGCACTGCTTGTGGGTCCGGTGACACTAGCTCGGCACCACCGGCACCGGCAGCTACTGCGGCAGAATCCGCTGCGGCAGGAGGCACGTTTTTACCTGAACGGCGAGCTTTAGGAGGAAACCATTTTTATAGCGCAGATAGTTTATGGGGCGGCTCATCTGATGAGTTAACATTTGGAGCAGGGACAACAGCTAATAATGCACTTCTTGATCGAATGGTTATAAGAAACGCACAAATCTCTATGAACACTTTATATTTTGAAGAAACTGTGGCTAATATAGCGGAAATAATAGCAGCCTATGGTGGATTTGTAGAAAACTCTAACATGTGGATGCTTACAATACGCGGAGAAGATCTTTGGCGTGCAGACTATGTATTACGTGTACCGGTTGATTATTTTGATTCAGCAAACAATGCCATAGTAAATCTTGGAGAAATTGTGAGCTTTTCTGCTTCAAGCGAAGATATAACCACGCAGTTTCAAGACCTGGAAAGCCGCATGAATATTAGACTTGAAGAAGAACGACGGCTTATAGAAATGATTGAAAACACAACCGATTTGGAAGATTTATTGACCTTAGAAAGGCGTCTTTCTGATCTGAGGCTTACAATAGAAGGCCAGCGTAGACGTTTAGACAACTTAGATAACCTTGCTTCATTTTCAACCATAAACCTATTTTTACAAGAGATTACAGAAGAAGAAGCCGGAATCATACCAACAGGAGCAGAAGGAGACGGAATCATTGCTCGAATATCCACTGCATTTGGAGGTTCTATAAACTTTAGCCTTATTTTGCTTGAAAATATAGCAGTGGCTATAGCAGCACTTATATTGCCGGTAAGTATAATCGCAGCACTTGTTTTTGTCGGATTTAAAGTTGTAACTATGAAAGTGCAAAAACGTAGTTAGAACAAAAAAAGCCTGCTAATCAGCAAGGCTTTTTTTGTTTTTATTTTATAATAGTACTAATTATTACTTAGCAAGCAAAATCTCCAAGCCGGTACGCAAAGCAGCATCAAGCTCATCAGCCTGTCTTGAACTTGTTACTTCAATACAAGGAATTACACCTACACCATTGATAGTTTCTCCACTACGGCGAAAATACTCTTCTGTTGTTAATACAAAAGCTCCGCCGGTTGGCACAGAATACAAACTTTGCACTGAACCTTTTCCAAAAGTAGGTTCTCCTACTATAACTGCCGCACCACTGTCTTGCAAGGCAGAGGCAATTACTTCTGCTGCTGATGCAGTAAAACGGTCAACCAGCACAACAAAATAGTTGAAAGGCACTTCCGGCAAAAGAGATGAGTAAATGTATCTATCCCCGGATCGGTTTACAGTTTGCAAAACTATCCCATGTGGTACCAGCATGTTAGCAATATCCATAGTAATATCTACATAACCGCCGGCATTACCACGCAAGTCTAATACAATACCTTCAACGCCTTCTTCCTGCATTTGCAACAAAGCTCGGCCTACATCTTCGGCTGTGATAGCACCTACAGAAATAATTTGCATAATTCTAAAGTTATTAACATTACCCAATCCTTGCGCTTCCGGAAGTTCTTCCAGTCTTTCTACAATTACCGTAGGGGTTATAATCTCTGCTTTTTCGATATTAAATGTATATGTGTTTCCGGCACGATCAACCCCAATAAGAACCCAATCCATTTCCGGATTAACAATAAGAGTTCTGATAAATTCTAAAGACGCACCCACTACATCCACATTATCTACTGAGATAATAATGTCACCTTGGCGTAAGCCTGCATAGCTTGCAGGTGTATCAGGTAATACATTGGATATTTCTACCCGACCATCATCTTGCACTGTTAAGGTTATGCCTACTCCACGCATACGCCCTGTTAAAGAGTCTCTGAATCTTTGGAACTCTTCAGCAGTCAAATAGCCGCTGTATTCGTCCAACACATCACTTATACCATTCAAAGCGGCTTCCAATAACTTTTCAACAGTCATAGGATCGCCAACGTAGTATGTCATAATAAGATCAATAACTTCTGCCAGTTGCTGGCCTGCTGCTATAGGGTTGTTTCTGACACCGGAAGCTTCTACAGAGCTAACAGTACCTAAAGCTAACAATAACGACAATGTAAAAGCGACACTACATTTTAAAAAACGAAATTTTTTCATTAATTACCTCTCTATCCTCTATAATGGAACTATCATGAGTACACAATTAACGGACTATATTAACAATTTGATCAGCGTAGTCACTAACCAAACCTACACGCATATATTCAATCAATTCGTTTAATATATTGGCTGCTTCGCCCATGGTAAGCTGGCGTGTTGGATGGAAAAACCCATTTTGGTCCGGTATAGCAATCCCAATTGCCTGTGCCACAGAAACTTCACGCCTGGCCCAAGGTGCAACCAAAGCATCATCAACAAAAGATGTTACAGGCGTAGGATTAAGTCCCATTTGTGTTAATCCCAAGGCTCTAACCATTATCATAAAAGCCTCTTGACGATCTATAGGATAGTCAAAATAAAACATATTATTGGCACGGCCAACTGCAAGCCCTGCTTGATAAGCTGCCATAATCCATGGATATTCCGGACGATGACGGGGCACATCATAAAATACAGATGTATCCGGCTGCAAAAGTGCTGCTCGCTGGCGTGCATTTGCCGGTTCCGGCTCTAATGGTAATCTAATGGCTCTAGCTACGGCAGCAACAAACTGCCCTCTGGAAATGGCGTGCCCCGGTTGGAAAAAACGAGGATCGCCGGTAAGTACCTGTGTACTAAATAACCGTCGTATATCGTCCTCAGCAGGGTTTCCGCGCAAGAATGTAAGGTCATGAGCCGGAAGCTGTTCAAAAACGTTAGGAATATTAAGGCTAATACTTCCACTTGTGGGTGCATCCCACATAAACGGCGGAGCTATCATAATATCATAACGTAACCCCACAGTGTTAACCATAACTTCACGCAGGTTTCCTTCAAAGCTAATTGCCATAGGCTCATTTTGAACAAATTGCAAAACTTTATTCATGGTAATACTGGGGCGCAATTGGTATTGTATGCCCCAATTGCCTGCTAAAATCGTAACATCTAAACGATGTGTTTCTGTAGCAGACCAAGGACTTCTATAACCATGAAAAGATCCTTGTATACTCTTTTCTATAAATTCGTCTGCATCATTCGTATATACCAAAAGCCCTGATATATCCCCCCTATAATAACTAACACCGGGGGTAATATCTTGAATAATACTGATATTGTAATGAGAAGATGCAGGAACCAAAGTAAAAGTACTGCCGTTTACATTAATGACATCCCGCCAATTATTGCGGATAGCATTATAAGTAAATATTACTTGACTGCCTTCAAGCCGATAATTTACGTTAAAATGAACCAAGCGATCAATTGTTACACCATCACCGGTAGCACCACTTGATAAAACTTGATGTATAACCGTAAAGTTGCCTACCGGCTCCGTTACATCAACACCACCTTGCCTGGTAACTCGCAAAGTTCCCTCAAACAGTTCAGGTTCTCCACCCAAAAACACTAATTCTGAATACGTAAAATCATTAGTATCACGCCTGTTACGAGAGCGGCGTTGAGCTTCCGTATCTGCTATCAATATCTCTGTGGTCAACGGAAGGCGTTCACCTTCGCTGATACCACCAAAAAAGCTCATATCCCCTATCCGATTGTTTACACGATTGTTTATCATGTTTTGTGCCGGAGTTAGGTTGTTTCGGTTTGCCATAGCCTCCGCAGGGAAGGCCAATAGCATAGTACCGATAAGAAAAGCCGATGTTACAAGTCTAAATTTCAACATAACACGCCCCCTATCTTTCTACCAAAATCACATAACCGTCAACTATTACACCATTAGGTGGGCGGCGGTCCGGACGATCAAGGCTGTCATCTCTTATTGTACGATAATCTGTCATAATACGAATTTGGTCGCCTACACGCAAAGCGTTTGTTCCTACAACTTGGTTGCGATCTACAATAATAGAATTTGGCAATACTGTAATTTCAGCAACAGAGCTGTTTGGCTGATCACGCAGACCATAAGCCGGATTTGGCGCATTTACGCTAAGTGGTACCCAACGGCCTGAGAATGTGCCCCATCCATCTTGTCTTGCCCAGTTGCCATCATGGAAATGGACATTACGCAGGTGAATTGTATCTCCTTCAATAGCATGGATAGTGCCACGCAACGCTTGGTTAGCATAAGGAGTATCCGATACTCTGGCGGCTCTGCTACCATCAATTACAATGTTATATACATTAAAGAAAACTGAGTCAGGGCCAAAGTCAATAAAGTCATCAATACTTGTCATGCCTGATTCATCAAAGAACAAAGTATTATGGTCAATTGCAAATTCCCGTTGGATAGGAGTGTAACGCCATTCAGTTCCATCAAACAAGGCTATAGATTGCACTCTAAAGCTTCTACCCTGGTCTACACTGTAAATACGCCCACGCGCAATCATTACACCTGCATAACCCGGTGCATCAGAAATATCCACTACGGCCGCATTGTTAGCACCGTTTAAAGCTACAACAGCATGATCCCAAGGCATAATATTGCGCCCGTCTACCAATCGACCATTACGGCGCACAATGGTTCCTTCATCCGTTTGGATCAAACCATTATTGGTAAGTACTTGAAAGCCTCCATGGCCATCTATACCTAATACAGTGTCAGGATTTAAAAGTTCATCCCGGCCTGTACGGAATGACATCATGCGTATCCGCTCGCCGCCATGGTGATTTTCCAAAGCAATATAAACCTCAGCACCGGAAAAACGAAGATTATTTTGAACATAACCCAAAGTAACAGGACGGCCATTGAAGAAATACTCTATCTGCTGGCTACCACCAATGTTATACGTAACAATCTGCTGATAATTGATCCAGCGACCGGTACGTTCTAAAGATTGAGCATTTTGAATTTGCATTTGATTTTGAATCCCGTTAATAGTTGTCAATTGGCCACGCACAATATTATTAATATGTCGTGCATCTCCTTCAACATCCATTGCCCGTACAGATTCCAGCACTTGACCGGAGCCAACTACTGCTTGGTTAACAAGTATCCTTGCCCAGTCTCCAACTTGAATTTGTGCCGCATTAATAGGACGAGCACTTTGGCGCACTGATACATCGTTAGCCATGGTAAACCAAGATGTTAAGCCATTTTCATACTGCATAAGAAAAGTATGTCTGTTACCTTCGGTACGGAACTCCATTATGCGCCCATATCTAGTAGTGTAGTTAGTAGAAGCATGGATGCTTGCGATCATAGTCGGGTCTGCTTGGTTTGCACGAATGGATACTATATTGCCCGGCTCTATAGCATTCATGCCGGTTTCACGATCATTTAAACGCATATTCGGGAAAAGTGCATGGATGCCGCCAATTGTATCCCGCATATCAAAATGTTCTACCTTTTGCACGGTAATTTCATTAGCGTTATAAGTAAATGTACGTTCATGACCCTGAGTATCAAGGATTGTAAGATAGCCTAACATTGGGTTGTTGGCAATAACCACGCCCCAAGTTTCCGGTTGTAAAACCAACCCACCAAGAAATTCTACCTCTGTAATAAGGTTGTTAGTTAATTGTATACGAAACAAACTACCATAAGGTAAAGTGTTCAATGGCTGCCTTCTTGTTCCAAAGCGGATATAAGACCCATCATCAGCATTTTCCCCTACTAAACCTTGAGCATAAGCAAATGTATGTCCTCTGCTTTCTTCATCAAGTAAGGTAATAGTGCCCTCAGCACGATTGATATTTTGCAACCTGCCTTGAACCTGGCGCACTGTTAAAGCACCTGTTGCTACTACATATATAACTGTCCCGGATGCCGGATGAACAATGTATTCAATAATATCACCTTCATCTAACAGTGCAAGGCCGCCTACAACGCCATTTTTAAGAACCACTGCATCTTGTATTCCTCCTTGAGGAGAACCACCAACCTGTGCAGTAAAGCGCAACATATCCACTTGTCCGGTATCACGACGAACCCGCAATTCTCTTGCTATGTTTCCATAATGAGCAGCAACAGCCTGAGCATCTACTATTGCGCCTACAGTACCGTAACGACGTTCTAAATTAAAAATTGAATGTTGGACTGTATCAAGTGATCGCCCTATCCAAGCAGCTTCCATGCGAGTAAGGTTTGCTTGCGGTCTAAATACATTATTACTACCTGACATTACGCCGGTTCTTACTAAATTATCTACAGCCAAAAGATGTTCTGCTGTAATAAGACCCCAGTCATTAAATTCATATATAGACTGTAAAGTGCCCGGAACTCCCGGTTGAATATTAAAGGCATTTGCATTTTGTGAAGTTATGGCATTAAATAACCAATTGGCAAAAACTTCACGTGTAACCGGGTCTGTACGTCTCCATACCTCAACCTCTTCCAAAGGTTCAAGATCGTTTTCTTCTATCAGATCAAAAGCCAAATTAAATTGATCTTGAGTAATCAACTCTATATTTCTGGCTAAAGCTAAATAACCTAAATATAACCCATCTCTAGCACCAACACCGTCAGGAAACACAGCATCGCGTTCTGCAATTCCAAGTGCTAAAGCCTCTGCCTCTCTATTAGCGGCACGCAATACAAAGGCTAAAGCTTCTTGATTAGTCATAAAAGCACCGGGTCTAAATGCTGTACCTTCGCCTTTAATCAAATTAAGCGCACCACTACGTATAATTGCATCCTGTGCTGTAGGATCAGCAGGCATATCAGTAAACTGCAAATTGCCGATTAACTGTGCTCCTTCTTGCCGACCTGTAAAGGTGTCAACAACAGGATCACTCATAATATACCCATCTGTACGACCATATGCCATTTGTCCCGGCAATATCATTAATGTTGCCAAGCCTGCGGCAATAACTCTCTTAAATTTCTTCATTAACTACCCTCCGATTTTTCAAACACAATTCATTTGCACATTTTCTATGGAATTGTTCCTATGAAAACTTCCTCCATATCATATATCGGCTTAATTACATGTCCCGGTAGCAATTCTAAAAAAAATTTTGCGTCCCATGGCCCATTAATTAACTGAACAAACCATTTTGAACTTCCTTTTACTGTTTCCACCTGATACCCCTCTTGCTTTTTTTGCTTTATGTATTCCAGACGATAATGCTGAGAGGCAAATTCAAAATCTTCTAACCGGATATAAAATGCTTTATTATTTTTTTCATCTATTGAAGGATGTAAGGTTTGCCAAATATAATCAGCATTTTCTTTTCCGTATTCATTCAGCAATTTAAGAAAATCCGGATGGGTCATATGGTTGGTTATATTTGCATCAAAGTCTACACAGCGTTCCATATAACAATAAGACCGCCAAGATGAACTTAAATTTTGACCAAAAACCTCAAAAAATCTTTCTTGAGATCCCATGAACATAGCACAGCAATCATGCATTCTTGGTATGATCATAGGGATTGGGCCGGTTAGCCCAACAATTGCATTACCGCATAATCCATATGCTAAGACTATGCGGTCATAAATGCGATCGTTGGTACCGGGACTATTAACTTTATTGATAGCATTTTGCAAATCAGTCCTCAATTTATCCGGTTCATTATGTGACAACATGGGAAACATTTCTAAATCTACCATGTGGGGAGATTCTGCTGCTACCTTATATGCTAATCTGGCGAAAACATCACAGCAAATCAATTTTATTTTCATAGTTTAAACAAGTATCCGATTTTCAATGATAACCCATTGGCCTTCAATCAATTGGGATACTATTTGATGAGTGGTATGCAAAGTTGTGATAGTTCCATTTTCATTTATTGCTAACTCTTCTTCTACTATAGCCAGAAAGAGGTCGTCTCCATAAAATGCTCCGGCTAAAATTTGTATGTCGTATAAAGCAATGGTGCCTTCGGGCAGGCTAATAGGGGTATAGTGGCGCATTGTTGCCCGGTTATATAGTACATCAAATGAAAATCCTCTGATGCTACTAAATGAAATATTTTCTAATCTGTATGAAAGCCTGCTGGCAAAAGCAGCTCTTATGGAGCTTTCCACTGTTATTCTATTTTGGCTTGGGCGTAGACTTTGTTGATCCAAATGCAGTGGAACACTAACATCAGTTGCTAACACGTTAAAAGCATTTATATCCAAACGAACATGATTTGGATTGATGGTTGTTATACCACGCCCGGTTGCATCAAACACAATATCAGTGCCTTGACCCATAGAGTGATTTTGCCCTGAAATTGTTATAGAGCCGCTATCCGTTTCAATTATCAAATCTATGTCAAGCTCAGTTTGCATACGTTGACCATCTTCGTCAAGCCCATGCATTACTAAAATTACAAGAGTACCACGGACACCCATGCGCTCTAAAACCAATGTATAATCACCAACCTGAACTATTTGCACATCTTCAGGTGTATCTCTAAATAATGCTGAGATATCAATATTATGTGATGGCATAGGCGCAGAAGCAAACATGTCGCCAAAATCTATCCGTGCAGTAGAAACTAAGTTAAGCATAGGCCCATAGGTAGCACGACCTAATATTAAATTTTGTGTCGGGAAGGTAAATTCTACAGGGGTTGGCCGATTAGGTTCAAGTCGTCTGCTACCATCACGCAAAACAATCCCTTCGCGTTCAAATGCAACTGTTCTCCCGCTTGGATCTTCTTGTATTAAATATACAATCTCAGAGCTTGTATTACTAAAAACAGCATTGGCAATCATTATTTGATTTTCCAATCCGCTTTCTCCATCAAATAATGGTACAAAATTATTTACATATGATGCCGCCGGGAAACCCGGACCACCCTCTAAAAGAAATTCGTAGGATATTTTTTCATTACTGTTTCGGTCTTGTATGTATAATGTCAATTCTCGGGTAGTATTACGTAATGGGCTAAATTGCAATGTTGTTCCCCGTCGATTAGATCCATATACAATATCCTGTCTGATACGGCCAAAGAAGTTTCCATCTTGATCAGTAAGCATAATTGAGTACTCATCAGGATTAAAAACATCATCAAAGTGGAAAACAGTTCCTCTTTGGCCAATGGTTATTCTTCTCAATAAAAATTCTTGCCCTGCTAATTCTTCAAGCATTCCAACGCTAATAAAATGGCTGTTATTGGCTACATTAAGGGGCTGTTCTATAGGAGTTAAATGAGCAGTAGCAACCATCTGTTCCATACGTGCCGCATTTACTCGGTCAATTCCAAAAATGGCACCTGCACCCAAGCCAAGTATTACAACCAAAATAAGCCCTGATGCTATTAAAAAAGTACCTGTAGGCATTTCCATTATTCGGCTTCCAAGAGTTTTTTTTCTGCGGCTTGCCATTCTGGCACTTTCTCTTAGTTTTTCGCCCGGTACTCTGGCATCGTCTACATCGGCATAAGGGTCATAATGAAATTCTGACCAGTCTCCTACCCCTTCTTCGTCATAAACAGCAACACGTGGGGCTGTGGCTTTAGATCTGTTTACGTCAAAAGAACTGTCTTCTCTTTCGTCCATGGCAAGCAGTTGTGCAATGGCATCATCCGTATTTGACCCGGTTGGTAAAGGTAATGGCGCAGGACGTGGTGGTGCCGGAGGTGGCGCAGTCCCTGAAATTGATTGAGTATCATCACCACCGTTTAAAGAAGCTAACAAAGCGTCTATATCTGCACCGCCTGATTCCGTCTGTGGTTCAGAAACAGAGGGGGTAGGTGCAGAACCTGCATTTGCATCAAAATCCATAGTGCTGTCAATGTTGTCATCCGGGTTATCAATGTCATCCGGACTGTCACTGCCATCTGCTGCAAGTAGTGCTGCAAGTGCTGCATCCAGATCATCCCCATTAAGGGTGTCTATTTCCAGATTTGACTTAGTTGCAAGATCACTGCTACTCCCGCTAGGCGCAGGTACATCTGTAGAATCTCCAAACAAAAGTTGATTTATATCAAAAAAATCATCACCGTCTCCATCATCGGGAGCGTAAAAAGGATGGAGATTTTTCACAAAAGCCTTATTCAAAGTTAGGCCCGCCTTTCTAGTTGTGTTAGGCTATCTTAACGTGCTCACACAATTGTATGTATTATGTCTTAGGTATTCTCCATAGGATTTTACCACAAAAGACTTCACAAGAAAACTACTTATAAAAACTACCAGCAAAAACTTGCGTTATGCACAGCAAATGATCATAATTAGGCAAAAGAAAACAGTTTGAAAGGAGTCACCCCTATGCCTTTAGACGGAATCGTTTTAAGTAGCGTAGTACACGAGCTTTCCACATCACTTACAGGAGGACGGGTAGACAAAGTCCAGCAACCGGAGCCTGACGAAATTCTATTAGCTGTTAGGTGCAAAGGGCAAAATTACAAATTGCTGTTAACAACTAATGCCAATAGCCCAAGAATTCACTTAACAGCTTTATCCAAGAGTAATCCGGACCAAGCCCCCATGTTTTGTATGCTTCTGCGTAAGCATTTAGGCGGCGGACGTATTAAAGATATTATACAACCTGCTTATGAGCGTATTGTAGAAATACATGTAGAATCTCCCAATGAAATGGGAGACATGTCTATAAAACGGCTAATTATTGAAATAATGGGAAAGCACAGTAACATTATGTTGGTAGATGCTACCGGGATGATTATGGATAGCATTCGCCATATTCCCGAAGAACTAAGCTCTGTCCGTGAAATAATGCCGGGACGTTCTTATATCTTGCCCCCTTCTCAAGGTAAAGTATCTCCCACCCCTATAGATAGTAATTATTTTATGTCATTATTTGAATTTAAAAAAGAAGAACCTAATCCCAACAAAGGGAAAAAAGCACAGCAGATCATTTACCAATCTTATAATGGAATAAGCCCCGTCATGGGTAGCGAAATATGTTTACGGGCAAATGTTTCTCCTGATTCATTTGGAGAAGCACTCGAATCTTTAGATTGCAGTCACCTCTTATCTGAATTTACCAGCCTTTATTCAGACATAGAAAATAAAATATATCACTGTCATATGTATGAAGAAAATAACAAAATCGGAAAGAGTAAAAGAGATATAAGCGCGGTTCCCATGACCTTATATTCTTCGTGGACAAAAAGTGAACTATATGATTCTCCATCAAAAATGCTGGAGTTTTTTTACAAAAAACAAGATTCAAGCTATCGCTTATCGCAAAAAACAGCAGATTTACGCAAGCTAATCACAATGCATATAGAACGTTGCCGGCGCAAAACCCAAATTTATGAAGAGACTTTATACGAAATAGAAAACAGAGATCAATTAAAGCATTATGGAGAGCTTATAACATCGTATATTTACAATATTCCTGCCGGAGCAGACCGCGTTAAGCTTCCCGATTTCTACTCTGACGGACAAGAAATTGAAATTTCGCTAGACCCTACATTAAGTCCTTCAGATAACGCTCAATACTATTTTAAAAGATACAACAAGGCCAAGCGTACTTTTGCAGCTTTACAAGAGCAGATAGAAACCAATAAAAACGAGCTTGCCTATTTAGATAGCGTATTAGCATGTATAGGAACAGTCACTGATGAAACTGATATTGACGATATCCGCACAGAACTTGTAGAGGAAGGTTTTCTTAAAAAGAAGCAGCAGAAAGGAAAAGGCAAAAAAGGATTAGCTAAGCAAAAATCAAAACCTCTGCAATATCTGTCTGCTGAAGGATTTAGCATTTATGTAGGAAAAAATAACACGCAAAATGATGAACTTACATTGCGTTTTGCTCGTGAAAATGATATTTGGTTGCATACCAAGGATATAGCCGGTTCTCACGTGATAATTCAAGGAAATGGAAAAGATATACCGGAAGCAACTATAATTGAAGGAGCTATGTTGGCCGCTTATTACAGCAAAGGGCGTCAATCAAGTCAAGTACCTGTGAACTATACAAAAAAGAAGCATGTCCGCAAGCCAAAAGGATCCAAGCCGGGTTTTGTAATTTATGATAATCACAAAACCCTTTATGTAACCCCAAGCGAAGAGCCACTATATACACAAACTTAGTGCCATAAAATTATAGATTTCGAGTCTGCTTCATGTCAATGTTGCGTTTAAATCGAAACAAAATGAAGCGTGGCTAAAATTAAATTTTTAGAACAAAAAGAATCGAAAAAAACATGTTGAAAACTCCTGTGGAAAATGGTAATATATTATCGAATCGCCTGATCGACGGATCAGAGAGCAATTACATTAATATTTTGAGATCTCATTTTGGAAATGTTTCAATAAATTTTTAA
>WQVX01000068.1 GCA_009785615.1 Defluviitaleaceae bacterium
CAAGCCTTTTTCTAAGTTTTCATTTCAAAAACATTCTAACACTTTCCTTGGAATAATTCAATAGATTATTTCATTTTTTTTGTAAATTTTTGTGAGACAATGAAATTTTATTTCCTTCCATCGCCAATCCGGTATCTCAAGAGTTGAATACAGCTTCTTATATTCACGGCTCTAAAACTAATCGAAATCCTATGTCATGAAATCTAAAATGGGGACTCATATAACGCCTTTCATAAGTTCTGCATGGATCATCAGATCCAATCCAGCCGCCGCCTCTAATCACCCGCGTTTCGCCGCTTTCCGGATTTATTTCATCTTCACAAAACCAATCCCAAACCCATTCTCGCACATTGCCGGACATATCGTATATCCCAAGCTCATTTGGCTTTTTTTGACCCACAGGATTTGTTTGGGCATTATTAGCTTCTATCATTGGCCAATTCCAAAAATCTTCTAAAAACTCATCGCCGGAGTTTCTAAAGTACCAAGCTACTTCGTTTGGATCATCGCTACCACTAAAAGAGTAGCTTATGCTTAACTGACCACCGCCTGCTGCATATTCCCACTCTACTTCTGTAGGAAGGCGAAACCCATTTGCGTTGTCGTTAATGGTAACAATCCATCTAAAATCATCTTCTTCACTAAAATTATTGGGGTCATCATTTTCCATATCAATATTATAAAACGGCACCAAACCTTCTTGTATGCTTCTTTTATTGGCAAATAAGATAGCATCGTACCAATTTACTGATTCTACGGGTCTATCATCACCCAAAAAACGTGAAGGATTTTCGCCCATGATCTCAACCCATTCTCGTTGAGTTATTGCATATCTACTTATAAAGAAATCGTATAAGACCACATCAGTTCCATATAAATTGGATGTAGTGTTAACAAAAGCTCCACCTTGAACAAAAACAAACCCATAAGGGGGTTCTGTATTGCTATTTGAACAGCCGGTAAAAACGGCAATGTTTAATGTAGCCAAGGTAAGTAAAATGAATAAAGAAATCCGTTTACGTTCCATATTATATTTTCCTCCTTTGCGCATTTTCAAATTGACTCGCTAAAATAAAATTACGGCTAAGAACACAATTATGTCCTTAGCCGCATTGTTTCTATAAAGTGACATCGGCCGGATGTCTTATTAAGGTTAATTTACCGGTTTAATTAGCTTATTGTGCCCATACAGTTGCGTTACCGCTACCATCGCTTTCCCAGCCTTCAATAAGGAATACTTGGTAATACCACTGATTTCCCATAGGTTGACCGGCTGCACCCCATGCATTAACATGGTTTTGGAAAGTAATTGTGCGGTTTTGTCCTGTTGGTGCTGAAGCTGTTCTTACGCTTTTAAGTTGGATAAACGGACCGAAGCCATCAATGTTGTAGCTGTTGCGTTGCGCTCTCCAAATTTCATAAGTACCGCCATCGCTGTTTACAGTACCAATGCGTGTTCCCGGAGTAGATCTGTGATTACGCCACATTTCAAGTACATAGTATTCAATTAACGGGCCTCTTGTCCAGCCATAAAAACCTGCTATAGTCATGCCGCGTGTACCGCTGGTATGATTAAGATAGCCTACATTGTAGCCGATTCTTCTATTAGCTGTACCGTTTCGCCAGCCCAAACCATGAAGATTGTTAAAGCCACTGTTCATCCTTGTTGTTGTCCATGAGGCTGAAAAGTTGCCTGTTTGTTGGTTAGTGTTAAAGGTTGTCCTACCATCTCTGCCGGTTGTTGAGCCACTAGGCCCATTAAGGCCGGTGTCGTTAGTCCAGTTATGGTGGAAGTTTAAGCTTGCTTCAACCGGCTGTACAAGAACTGTAAAACTCATTATTGCGGAAAGCGCACATGCAAATATCATTTTTCTTTTCATTTAATTTACTCCTTCTCAATCTTAAATAGAGGTATACTTGTCTAATTTTTGAGACATCCGGCCGTTACTTCCTGCTTGGCATTGATCCAATCGGTTCCATTTTGTTACAGGTTGAACATTGTTTCCCCTATGTTAATTCACACATTTTCTAATTGTTGGTCAATATGTAGACTGCATGTTCAGCGATTTAACACAACGACAAAAAGATTATTTGTGATATTAACTAAAAGAATTTTATTCTATAAAGAAAATTTTGTCAATACTTTTTTTAAAAAATTTTAAGTTAGTATGATGGTTTGCAAAATTGATAAAAGGATATACAATTAGGCTATGAAAACAGCAGCGATTGATTATGAGAATAATTTATATGCCCAAGGCTTTTTTAACGTAGGGGGCATGGACGAGGTAGGCCGTGGGCCATTGGCCGGGCCTGTAACTGCCTGTGTGGTAATTTTACCGCAAAACTTGCAAATACAAGGTGTTTACGATTCAAAAACCTTGTCATCTAAAAAACGTGAAGAATTAGCCGGTATCATTAAAGAATCAGCTATAGACTATGCTTTAGGATGGGCTGATGCAGCATTGATAGATGAAATCAATATACTGCAAGCTACCTATGTAGCAATGTCACGGGCATTGGAAGGCTTAAATACACCTTTAGATGCATTATTGATAGACGGATTGAAGGGTAAGTGGATTCCAAAAAAGCATTGCATGTTTATAAAACGCGGTGATAGCGCAAGTCATTCTATTGCCGCCGCTAGTATTTTAGCTAAAGTAGCCCGTGATGCTTTAATGCAAGAATGGCACAGCAAATATCCTCAATATGGTTTTGATACCAACAAAGGCTATGGTAGTGTCAAGCACATTGAAGCCATACGTACTTATGGTTTGTGCCCTTTGCATAGGCGTAGTTTTTTAACTAAAATAATTGGAGCTAAGTGATTATGAAGATAATTCCTAATAAAGATGCATCAAGCGGATCAGGTAAAACCCAAACGCCAATGGCCGGTCAAATGGATGGATATGCAGGTGGTACGCTTAGTAATACCAAAAATTTTTATACTTTACCTGCCAACTCTCTTTTTAAGGCAGTAATTTTGGATATTCAGCCCGGAAAAGTTTCCATTCGCCTAGATGAAGGAAGTACTTTTACTGCTAGATCTATGGTTTTACCGGATGCTCGTATTGGTGAGGAGAGCTATTTTCGAGTTAAGTCAAATAATTATGAAGGGCTTATTGAGCTGGAAATGATTAAAAAGCCTCCGGAAGTCCGGCAAGATAAACTGGTTAGAGAGGCACTGACCAATGCAGGTATGTACGCAAGTGATGAAAATATAGCTTTAGGTAAAATGCTTGTAGAGCGCAACCTTCCTATAGATGTATCTACCTTGCAAAAAATAGCATTTTTTCGCTATTCACAGCCGGATAACGCGCCCTTTTTAACAGAAAAGGCAATATTTTTGTTGCAGGAAGGATTTCCGGCAAACGAAGCAAGCCTAAAAGCTCTTAACAATTCCATGAATCCAAATTTGCATCTTGCAAAACAGCTTACTAAACTAGAGGAATCTATTTTGAAGTTGCCACCATCAGAAACCAAGCAAATTTTCTACCATACATTAAACAAATTATCCGCAAGAACTACCAAAGATGCAAATAGTACAAAAATTAATTTGCAACCAGATAGCGATGAATTTAAAATCCGGCAAAAAATTAACTTTGCAGCCATTTCTAATGTAAGTCAGCATAAATCTTTAAAGCAATTTTATTCACAACTAAGAGATACGCTTGTTCAATTACAAGAGCAATTATCTGCAACCGGCGTTAGTGAAGAAAATCCTCAAGTATTTAGAGAAGTGCAGAGATCTGTAAATGCCGTACGAGAAAACTTGTCCTTTATGAATCAAGTTTCTCAGCAAATTCAATATTATCAAATCCCATTGCAAACCAGCCGGGGAGAGTTATTTATTTATCATGATAAAAAAAGTAGTGCAAGTTTATCTAAAGATGCAAATGTGCTAATTGCACTGGATACATTAGCTTTAGGAAGAATAGAAATTTTAGCTAATAAAAAAGAAAATCGGCTTACCTTTCAATTTAGTGGTGATACTGATAAAGTAATTGGGCTGATAAAAGCTGAGAGCCATGGGCTTACCAAGGCGTTGCATGAGAAAGGATTTCAGATAACCGGGCTTACTTATCAAAAGCGAAAAACGGAACGGACAACTGTATTAACACCAAGCCCTGTTCAAGAAGTTAAACAGGAAGAAACCAGGCGGTATGCATTTGATATGAGGGTTTGAAGGAGATAATTATGGAAAATAAAGAAAAACGTTTAAGGCAAAAAGCTGTTGCCATTCACTATAATTCTGATGAGGACTCTCCTAGGGTAGTAGCAAAAGGTGCAGGGGTAATCGCAGATAAAATTCTGGAAAAAGCTAAAGATACGGAAGTAAAAGTGTATCAAGATGCTAAATTGGTAGAAGAACTTACTAAAATGGATCTTGGCCAACATATTCCGCCTGAATTATATGAAGTTGTAGCACAAGTACTGGTTTTTATAAATGAACTGGATCGCCAAGCAGGCCGCGGAATAGAACAAAAATTAGATTTAGACAGGCTAAAGCCCATTGAAGCAGATAATGTCTAATAAAGTACAACTTGGCTTATTTGGCCAAAAAGCCGCAGAAAACTTTTTACTTAATAAGGGTATGGTTTTACGAGAATCTAATTTTAGAGCCTTTGGCGGGGAAATAGACCTCATTATGAAAGATGATATTTATATAGTTTTTATAGAGGTCAAATATCGTAAAGGCTTGAGTCATGGCTTTCCGAGTGAAGCAGTAGATTTTCGTAAACAACAACGGATTAAAAAAGTTGCCTTACAATATATTGCCCGCCACAATTTACATGATAATGACTTCCGTTTTGACGTAGTAGAAATTCTTGAAATACAAAAAAAACTAGCTATTAATCATATCGAAAATGCTTTTTAACTATAGAATATGAAAAAAACAGACTAAACGCCACCGCCTCGTTCACTGTGGAACTTACTTTGGGACTTTACTCTTTTGATAAATTTACAAATTAGGTTACTGTACTAGTTGACAATTTTTAATCAATTGAATATAATGTTATCAGATCAGTTGTTAGAAATTGGAGAAGTACTCAAGTTGGCTGAAGAGGCGTCCCTGCTAAGGATGTAGACTGGGTAACCGGTGCGGGGGTTCAAATCCCCCCTTCTCCGTATTGTGAAAGCCCCGAAAATACAAGATTTCGGGGCTTTTTTTATGCCTGAAATAAACTTCTATCCTTTAATTTACCCTTTAGAGGATGTTACATCCTTTATAAAGGTTTCCATCCGTTGTGCGCTTTCCTGTTTCATGCGCTCTGAAACGTGTCCGTACACATCTAAAGTGAAAGCCGCCGTGTGGTGTCCAAGATTTTCTTGTACGGTTTTTACATCATCCCCCGATTGCAATGCGGCAACCGCATAACTGTGTCTGAGGTCGCTCACGAAGATAAAGACCGCTACCACGACCACATGAAGGCCACTGGTTTTCATAGCTTCGAGCGTGGAGAGCGTGGTAGCACGTCCGAGCATCTTTCTGTACTGGACTTCAAAGCCAAGATAAGACAAGAAGAATTGGCAGAAAAAGAAAACAAACTAAAGCTGGCTGGTATGGAGTTGGAGGATGTACAAACGGAGTTGAACAGAACTCGTACCAAAAATAGTCAGCTTGTAAATAAGCAGGAAGCCAAAAAGGACGAATTGAAAAAGGAAATTGAAAATCTGAAAAAACAGAAAAGCAAGTTGGAGCAAGAAGTATCGGCCAAATATAAAACACTTGAAGGTATTGAGAAAATGCCTATTAAAGCTGGTCACTCTTTAAGCAAACAGGCAGATGGTACCCGTGAAATAGTAACGATATCCAAAAGTGATTGGGAGAAGGTCAAGGCGACCGCCATCAGAGGGACGAGAAATATCCTACTACGGTTGAAATATCACACTTCGTCTGATAAACTAGATAACAGCTTCACAAAGGATGGTGATTCCCATGCAATCAAAAATAACCAAGCACGTAAACGACATAATTCAAAAATACGCCAGCGGTCTATTCCAAAATGCCACCCTAGAATTTTACGGCATAAAGACAGCCCCAATTAAAGAATTAATCAACCCGGAACTGCCGGTAGTTGAAGTAAGTGGCGGTGCGGCGGATGTGGTATTCCTACTCGAAGATGACACTTATCTGCATCTAGCATTTGTTACAGGCCACGATAGCAAGAAATCCATGCTTAAATGCGTCAGCTACGACACTCGCTTGTATGAACGTGACGGACGCTTAGTACATACAGTGATAATCTATACTGCTGATGTCAAGAATAAGCCCAAAGCGTTAAATATTGGCACACTAACATATGACCCGGATGTAATATTAATGGCAAACTATGATGGCAATGCTATCTTTACTGAACTGGAAAACAAAATAAAGTCTGGTCAAAAATTATCCGATACAGATACCCTTAAACTTGTGCTTCTGCCACTCATGAAGCACACTATGCCACGGCATGAACTGGCATCAAACACTATTGAACTAGCCAAGACTATACCAGACACTCAAAAAAAGAATGCTTGTATAGCGGCGGCGTTTGCTTTTGCAAGCAAATATCTTGATGACGAAAAGTTGAATAATCTACGGGAGGTGCTTGAAATGACCCAATTGGTTGAATCTTTTATGATGGATGGACAAATAAAAGTAGCAAAAAATTTGATAAAAGAGGGTATGTCTGTTAGTTTCATAACTAGAACATCTGGAGTTGAAGAATCTAAAATTAGGGAGTTAATGAAGGAAATGGAATTAGAAACCGAATATAACACGGTGTAAATCAAGATGGATTTATACCCTTTAATTTACCCTTTAGAGAATTGAAAATGGTTAAATTGGATTTATAGCCATTATGTGAAAACAGCTAATTCATGGGATTTGATTGTGTTGGATTAGATTTGATTTTGCTGGAATTATCCCATGTGTATAATTCAAATCCCCCCTTCTCCGTAGAAGCATTAAGTATCCGAACATGTTATATCTTTGTAGATGGCCTGTTTGGTATTGTGGCGTATAAGGTAACAAAAAATCTCTCGTACTTGTGCGAGGGATTTTTTTGTTTGTGTTTTTATTGTTTTATTAAATTATTTTTTAAAAAGGGGTTGATACCAAAATCACATTAAAAAGTGACATTAATCTAATCTCTGCCGCAAAGGGAAAGAATCAAGTTATTAGGTATGTTTGAAAAGCTTTTACAAAGTTGATCAGTAACTATATCTCTGTCGTCCCGCAGCTGTTTCCGGCAATTTTTCATACAAACAGCATAAAAAAGGCACCAGCCATCTGAATATTAGACGGCTGATGCCTTTGCTAATTGAAGTATTATTCCTGCAAGGCTATAAAATATTTTTTTAGAACTCTATCTCTCATTTTCAAGAAATTGAATGACTTGTGGGCTTAAAGCCTTCCCTAACTTAACATACTCATTTTTTGCACCCAACAGAACATACTTCATAGTAATTTCTGTCTCATTAACTGCTGCCAGATAAGCAGCATGTACTACTGAATTTTTAATAGAAGCTCCTGAAAGTTCTAGCTGTCTGGCAAGAAATCCATAATCCAGATCTCCTACAGGTGCTTCGCCGGGAAAAATACCTTGCCATATTCCGTGTCTTTGCTTTTCATCCGGCATAGGGAAATGAAGCATATAACCTACACGCCGTCTAAATGCTTCATCAAAATTTTGAAATAAATTTGTAGCCAAAATACATATTCCATCATACTGTTCCACTCTTTGCAGCAGATAAGCAGTTTCTGCATTAGCGTGCTTATCTTGGGCATCACCGGCATCGCCTCTTCTTGCAAAAAGAGCATCTGCTTCGTCAAAAAATAAAATGCAATCGTTTTTTGTAGCACCGTCAAATATCTTACCAATATTTTTTTGAGTTTCGCCTATGTATTTGCTAACCACTTGCGAAATATCCACTCGTAATAAAGGAAGTCCTGATTCATTTGACAAAGCTGCCGCCGCCATAGTTTTACCGGTGCCGGGTGCGCCATAAAAAAGTACCGATATACCGCGTCCCCAAGGAAGCTTTTTTTCAAAGCCCCACTCTTGATAAATTTGCTTACGGCATTTTATAAATGCATTTATCTCTGCAAGTTGCAAAGATTGTCCCGTTGGTAAAATAACGTCCTTTAAGTATATACCACTTTCCCCAAGAGAAGTACCGGGCACAGGATGTAAAGTCATTTCTCTCATAGTCCGACGAAAAACTTCCTTGCTGACAAAATTTTTTGATGATAAAGACTCAACTTTTAATTTGCCTGCAAGGATTTGCAAAGCACCTATATTTAAGTGTGCAAGCCCCGGTTCTGTTAAGGGCTGTATTCCTTCTTCAAACTCAATGTTCTTCAAGAGCGGATTCATAATCTGTTTTTTATCAGAATCGCGCAAAATCGGGATTTCTCGCCTTAATATCAGATATTCTCTACTATCAGGGAAAGTGACTCCATCACTTTCTATAGCAAAAAGAATCCCTAAATTTTGAATAAGTTTAGTTACTTGAGCAGAATCTTTAACATTTTCCACGCAAATTATTGCGCTGTTCATTTCCGCAGAAAACATAAGCTCATCAAAATTTATTTCTTGCGATAAATCTGCTAAAAACAGAGGGCATCCTAAAGTATGAGCCAAGCGTGAAAGTAAAAATTTTCGCCCACTTCCATTGTCACCATTAATAGAAACTACTATAGGCATATCAGCTTTTGAGTCCAAGTATTTTGTTAAAAATTGTGACAATTCATCATGCAAGGTTTGAGTATGAAGTATTTCTTTATCAAGTTCCGGTAATATCCACCTATAATTCATGCTACTCATTCTTCAGCCTCATTTGGTTTTGGATTGTTTTCTGCCGGATTTTCATCACTGCGTGCAGAAGATCCGCCTTTGCGTTTATTTCGATAATAGGCAAACATTTCATATTTTTGTGAATCTAAAGATGAATTAAGTCTACGGAAAAACAATAGTCTTTGTTGATCTTTACGGTATATTATGGCATTTAACATATCTTGTCGGGTACTATCAGCCACTTGCTGTGCTCTAATTGCTGCCATTTCGGCATAATTTTGGCTTAGCAGATTACTTTGTAAATCATTTTGAAGGTTTCGTTGTTGTGAACGTATTTGACCCCTGTCTGAAATTTCTTCGTTTTTATCAAGGAAAGGCATAGTTTTTTTCAATGCTTCCAAGTTAGCACGGCGCAAGTAGGGTGCTACAGAACGCGGAGACCAAGGTAATGTCTCCGCTTTATATAAGATTACTGCGCTGCCCCATCGCCTTCTTGATGAAATTGCTTTGTTTTTGGTGCCGGTTCTTAAATGGCGGGATATTTGGCTTTTTTCTCGTATTTCTTTTTGAAACCTGGATGCGGCTGTGTCGTAGATAGAAGTTTTTATATTGGCAAATATAAAACTCTTCTTTTTTCCGGGGCTATATCCCATTTGAACGGTACCGTAAATAGTATCCAGACGAAACAAGCGGTCACTTCCCATAAATTGCGGTACATTTCGATTTTCAAAGAATCCTTCAACTTTCTTGTGTTCTGAAAAATGGTTATTTACAATGTGCTGAGGTGCCGTAAGACGTGCATAGGTTTCTTTATCTTGAGCAATTTGTTCGTATTGCATACATAACCTCCTCATTTTCTTCAAAATCAATTGCTATATGTGCAAAGCCATCACACAACTAATAGTAGGGGATGTTTCATATTTTGTCAATTGATTTGTGATATAATCCCTTGTCCTATGCACATATCTCAGCACAACGGGTTACATTATAGCTTTGGGGTACCTTCAGTAATTGAGGAAAGCAAAAAAACTAATAAACCTATATCCCTGCAACAAGCAAAATTAGTGCAAAGAACACGCCCATAGTCACGCACATTCCTCTAAATCCAAGTTCAATTTCACGTATAGTTTTTAGGTAAGGATTATTTTTTATAAATTTGTTAAAAATGAAATATCCGACTACTAAACTAGCAGCAAATATAGCGGATTTTTCTAAATAACCAAACCAGTCCATGCGGAATTCACCGTTAAATAAAATCAACATGACAGATTCTCCAAAAACCCCAAGACCAAAACACATAAGCCCTAATATCAGCACAGAGATCAATTGTAAGATATCTTGTGTTGGCTTTTCTTTTTCTTCAAGACGTCCAAAGAGCATGGCAGATAATTTTATACCAATCATAATTGTTCCTAAATTAATTAAAAGCATGATCCAAAAAAGAGGTCCTTCTACATGATACATCATAAAATATTTTGAAATGCTTCCATTAAAGAATGGCATACCTATGATACCAAGCAAGGCTAAAATCATTGATATTCCAACCAAAGGCATTTGTCTCATTATTCCACGAATTTTAGTAATGTCTCGTGTACCATAACTATGCACAATCATACCTGCACATAAAAACAATGCTGCCTTAATTACTGCATGGTTAACCATATGATATAAACTGCCTATATAGTTATAATAATTACCAATGTTAATGGCAACTACAATTAAACCTATTTGTGCAATAGTGCTGCAAGCCAAAATTCTTTTAAAGTCTACTTGTACTAAAGCTAGGATAATTCCAAACAAAGCCGTAGTTAACCCTAGTATCAAAAAAAATTCGGGCATTGCTCCATCTCCAAAAATTGCTTGAAAACGTATAAGCAAGTATACGCCACCTTTAATCTGTAAACCGGATAGTACAGCCGAAACTGCCGGAGGTGCTCCGGGGGTACTATGAGCCTTTGGAAGCCAGCTAAACATTGGCAACAATGCGCATTTTAATGCAACAAAAGTCATAACAAGAGCATAAGGCAAGATCATTTGTGACCTTTCCAATCCTTGAAATGCTGCACCGGCCGCCTCAAGATCAAGCACACCTGTAAGCTGATAAATGTATCCTAATCCTAATAAATAAAACTGTACCACCACTATATTAACCATAAAAAATATAATGCCATCGTATAAAGCGCGTTTATTACGATCATACATAATTAATATTGTAATGGTAACTGTAGCTACTTCTGTCAACACAAACAGATTAAAGAAATCTCCGGCCAAAAAAATACCAATTAGAGATCCTTCCCAAATAAATAAAAGAAACCAAAATAGGCGGCTTTTATTTTCATTGAAGCTATAAATAGCTGCTATAAAGAAAATAAATGATGTAAGTAATATAAAAACTGCGGAAAGCGTGTCTGCTCTAAGAAAAATTCCTAAAACATCATCATAATTACCTATGGCAGTAACTACACTATTTTCCCGGCTTAACGTAAAGAGATAAACAGATGCGCCAACTAAGCCCATTTGAGCCAAAATGGCAATAGTTCTTGCTGCACGCTCAAAGGGAAAAAGATATAGAAAAACTGCTAATAAAATCGGAACAATTACAAAATAGATAAGCATATAAGTTACTCCAAATTTTTTATACTTTTGATAATATCCCAGTTGGCTGTCTGGTATTTCCTAAACAAAGTAATAAACAAAACAATGTTTATAGCTGTGGTAGAAAGACCTATAACCACAGCCGTAATCATTAAAGCTTGGGGAAGCGGGTCAGATACATAAGCCATAGTATCGTTGTTAAAACTTTCTCCTATAGGAGGTAATAAAGCACCACTTTGATATCCCAATCCCAAAAAAAACATTATCACAGCCGTTTCTATCAAGACTACAAAAATAATAGACTTGATGATGTTTTTACTGGTAATAAGTCCATAAAAGCCAACAAAAAACATGGCAATTGTAAGTAGTTCTATTATTTTAATGCCATCAATGCCCATGACTATTCTCCCTCAACCGCAATATATCGGTAAAACAAAATAATGAACCCACAGGCAACTTTTAAACCAATTAGTGCATTAACCAATAGCAGGTACGCATTTTGGAATACCGGCAAGTAAATAGGTGGTAAGTATGCCGCAGTTCCCAAAAAGATAACAGATATTGCAAATAAAACGATGCCTATAAAGACCATTTCTTCTAAACGACTCAGTTTTCCTATAGGGATATCATACACATCATAAATCATGTATCTGCATATGAAAAAGGCGGCGGCTGCCAATCCTCCTTGAAACCCTCCGCCCGGGGTAAGGTGCCCATTCAATATTAAATATACCCCAAATAAAATCATGACAGGGCAAATAATTTGAATGGCAAAAACAGCCATACGGGAACCTTCTATCTCACTGTGTTCGCTACCTCTTTCCGGTGCTCTTTCGCTAAATGCAGACAGGTGAATAACTGCTACAACACTTATAACCACCATAAGAGCTTCAAACAAGGTATCATAAACCCGATATCCTAAATAAATTGCAGTAACTGCATTATTTCCACCTACATCAGCCATAAATCCGGACATATACATGTTTCTAAGGCTGTCAATACCTGATGCATCAGGTATAAAGTATACAAATATTGCAAACAAAAAAACGACAAACCCCAGAGGAGCCAATGTTTTTAAACTAATCAATTTATTTTCAATAACTTGAGAACCAATTTGGGCATCAGTAAAACTAAAATATTTTTCAAAGCATATTATAAAGAAAATGGTTGTAAAAGCACTGGTGGCCGCCTCCGCCATAGCAACATCCGGTGAACCAAGTAACATATAGCATAGAGCCGATAGTAGAGAAAAGATACCAAGATAGATAATAATACGAGCAATATTCTTTTCTCTTACAATCAATAGTGCAATGACAAGCCATAAAACGAGTAGCGTTTGTATCATGATGAGGCACCTTCTTCTGTCTTTTCGTTATCAAGTTCGTGACCACTTAAATAAGCAGAACGTGCTAAAGTATGTGCTATCAATGGGTTAAAAATCATCATGATAACAGCCAACAACAATATTTTGCCGGAAAAAAAACTGACACCATTACGTACTGCAAGTCCAATAATCAAAGTGATTACTCCTACAGTATCTATTTTAGAAGTAACCAATAGCCTAGTATAAAAATTTTTAAACTTAAATAAGCCAATAACACCAAAAAGCATAAATATAATGCCCGCTGTAATGATTATATTACTTACAATTTCTTGTATGTTTTCCAACACATTCGTCCCCTTAAAATATTTTATTTACGTCTTTCGGATTTGCTTCTTTCAGCCAAAAATAGTGCAATAAAAATTACCCCTATAAATCCGAAAAGGGCATAAATAATGGCGAAATCCAGTAAATAAGCAAGTCCATAATCCGCAGCAAAAAAAACTATCAGGATTATGATTTTAGTGGAAATAATATTCATTCCCAATAGCCTGTCCCAAATGGAAGGCCCTTTTATTACTCGCCAACAATACAAAAACAAAAATATTAGCATTATCCATAATACATAATACATTTAAAACACGCTCTCATTTCTGTAGCCTTATGTTTGCATTTTTAAAAGCTTTTCTTCTAAATGACCCTTTATAAATTCTCCCGGGTTATCCACATGCCTGGTGTCTCTTAAACTTCTTAGCCATACCACAGTGATTTTATCATCTGTCATATCCAGCATAACAGACCCTGGGGTAAGCGTGATCGAATCTGCAAGCAACACTCGCAAGGTATCATTAGTAAGCGTAGTATCCACTTCCACAATATCTACATGGGCTTTACCTGTTAATATCACCTTGATTACATAAAATCCGGATACGTAGATCTGGCCAATTAGGTAAAAAAAGTAAAAAAACAGCTTTAAAATACTTACATGGGCTATTTTTTTTAAAGGAAGGAACTTTCCGCTGTAGACAATACAGAAGATGCTAATTACAATTCCCGTTATAAGAGCCGCCCAAGACAGTTCTTCTCTCAATATAATCCATATAAATGTAAGTAATGTTACTTTGAAAAAAAAATTCTTGTTAATAATATCACCCTCATATGTTTAGCGCATGATTTTCCTTGGCCATTAAAATACACCCATCATATACTGTTGTCAATAGAGTTAGGCAATGAAACTTTATTTCCCTACATTGCCTTAGTATAAACAATTCACATGATAGAGTAATCGTCAAATTTATACAAAAGTTTTATAAGGAATTTTTCATAAAGAAAAGGTAGATTTTTTTAGCAATCTATATGATAATTAAAGGAATGTGAACAAGGAGACAGGTGAATGCGGGAGGTATTTTAAGTGGTCAGAAAAAAATTTGATATTACATTAGATGAAGTTAAAGCAGGCATGATTACCGCCGACTATATAACCGGGCTTAATGAAAAAGGTCAGCTTATTACTGTAGTTAAACCTAATTCTAAACTATCTGAGCTTACTATAGAACGAATGCATCGTTATAATGTAAAAAATATTACAATTTTTGAGGATGAAAAATTTACCTCTCAAATTCTTTTAAAGACCCGGACAAACCATCCAAAAGAGGATAAAGAAGATAAACAAACTTTCCAAATGACACCTTTAATGCAAATGGTGTTGGAAATGGAAATTGATGTACCTCCTGTGAAAAACTTAATGGAAGATGATTTAAAAGAAGAGGCTGTAACAGAAATTCGTACTTTATTTGATATTGCAAAGACGGATGGTGATATGACAACAGCTTATCGGGTGGTTAAAGAATTAAATAATGTTGTAAACTATTTAGTTGACACGATCTCCTCAGAATCTAATGCAGTTGTTCACATAACAGATCTTAAAAGCTATGACGAGTATACTTATCACCACTCGTTAAGTGTGGCTGTGTTGGCTATTGCTATCGGACAAGGATTAGGTATTGACTCAGATAAATTAAAAAAATTGGGCAACTGTGCTATTATGCACGATATTGGCAAAACTAAAGTGCCACTGGAACTTATCAATAAGCCGGGTCGCCTTACAAAAGAAGAATTTGATATTGTTAAACAACATGCAAATAATGGGCGTAGTTTTTTAGAACGGTGCGATATAGGTGATTTTGAGTTATGGGCTGCTGTTGCTCATCATCACGAAAAAGTAGATGGCAGTGGTTATCCCAAAGGGCTAAAAGGAGATGAAATACCACTGTTTAGTCAAATCATCTCTATTGGAGATGTATACGATGCTGTAACCTCTTATCGGGCTTATCGCTTGCCTATGTCACCTGCCGACGCTATAGAATTAGTAATGAGTGAGATAGGCAGGTCTTTTGACTACGATATTGTAAATGTTTTTGTTGGTAAGCTGGAACTGTATCCTGTAAATTCTATAGTGCAGCTTTCTGATAAAAGACTGGCCATTGTGGTAGAAAACACCAACTCTATGCGGCCAATTGTCCGCACTTTGGATAACGGTGTTTTGCTGGATTTGATGGGATTAAATAATTTGAATTTAATAATTACAGAGGTTATGAATTTGCGTGAAATTGCTAAAGAATTTAAATAAAAGGAAGGTATATAAAATATGCAAATTACGGTATTAAAAAGTAAAATACACCGAGCAACTATAACTCAATCAGAATTGGATTATGTTGGTAGTATTACAATTGACAACGATCTTATGAATGCAGCAGGATTATATGAATACGAAAAGGTTCAAGTAGTAGACATAAACAATGGAAATCGTTTTGAAACTTATGTAATTACCGGTCAAGCAGGGTCCGGAGTGATTTGCATAAATGGAGCCGCTGCCAGATGTGTAATGCCCGGAGACAAGATTATAATTATGGCTTATGGGGTAATAGTACCGGAAGAAATTGAAAACCACCCCCCCAAGGTAGTTTTTGTGAATGATGATAACAAGATAGTAAATATATCGTTTTTTGAAAAACATGGGAAATTAGAAGATTCAACCGGCTCATAAATGTTAGGAGATCTATTATGGCTCTTAGAAATTTAACCAATTTCAACGATGAACTGTTTCGTAAAAAAAGCAAAGAAGTTGTAAAATTTGATGAACGCCTTTGGAATTTGCTGGACGATATGCGCGATACACTTGTACATGTTAAAGGATATGGATGTGCGGCTGTGCATATTGGCATACTTCGACGTGCTGTTGTTGTGCTTGATAAAGATAATGTGATTGAACTTATCAATCCTTGTATCACAGAGGAAAGTACCAAGATTGAGCAAGTGTTAGAAGGTTCGATTTCCCCGGGTGCGCCCGTAGCTTATGTAGAACGTCCAAGCAAAGTTACTGTAACAGCAGTTGACCGCCATGGCAAGCCAATTACTGTAACAGGAGAAGGTTTCTTAGCTGCAACATTTTGCCATGAAATTGACCATCTTGATGGAATTTTATTTACTGATAAGGCCATAAAAAATTAGAATTAACAGGTAATATGCCTGCTTTAAAACGCGCCCAACCGGTCTCATTTTGTCACCGATTGGGCGCGTTTTATAATCATCAAAATTACATTAGAACATATACAGCTCTTGCATCGTTATCCCATCTTACATCAGCACCCAGCAATTCGGCTACATAACGTAATGGTACAAATGTACGGCCATTAACTATTGCAGGCATTCCCATACCTGCCGGCAAGGCTTCGTCTATGGAAAGAGTTATTGTCTGCCCGGCTCTTACGATTATTACAGTCCTTGTTTCTTCAACCCAAGTAACGGTTGCACCCAATGACTCTGCAACTGCACGAAGAGGCATCATAGTGCGCTCATAAATCGGATCTATGAAAGGAGCTGCGTTATCTGCTATTGACATTTGTACTCCATTTGCTGTGTATTGTGAGCTATTGATAACAAAACGCAGTGAAACAGAGCCTTCGCTAATTGGAGTAATTGGCTGTGTAGGAACCGGAACCAATTCTTGCGCAGGTATAATATCAGTGATGGTAAAGGCAAATCCATCTCTAGTGGCAATAATTTCGCCATTTGCATTGTAAATTGTTATGGTTAGATAGTGTATGCCCATCATATCTACTGTAATACCCGGAAGTACTAACAACAGTTGGTTATTAAGAACATCTGCATATGCAGGTACAACTATACCTACAGGAAGCCCAAGTATGCTGATTGCATAGGTTCCGGCTGTTATATTTTCAGTAGCTATAACAAGGTTTGCTACACCATCATAGGATATAGTTACTGTAGCTTGTTGACCTATGATACGTGGGGTAGTGTCTTGCTGTTGTTGCTGTTGAGCCGTACCATGTGTGCTGCCTGCCGGGCGTGAAGTAGTCTGCCGTTGTACACGTGAAGTTGTACGTGGTGATGGTGTGGC
>WQVX01000069.1 GCA_009785615.1 Defluviitaleaceae bacterium
ATTAAGTTTTTTCAACTAAGAGCAACGTTTCTTAGCTATAAGCAATTATATTCAATTTTTAGGGTGCTATCCCATTATATATTGGAATAGCGAGGTCTCACGTCATTGTACTCACCTCCTACCACCTAATTCATATAAAATCATACAAAAAAGGCGTACAGGGGATCCGATCAAAAAGCGATCAATATCACCTGCACGCCTGAATATTTTAATCAATTAAAATTAACATATCCAAACAATCCACCCAAATAATTTAAATGGATATCCACATACTATCCCATACACTGAAGTATCCTACGTAACAAAATACAACCCACCTTGCCCTTGCAAAAAAGGCAAAATTAAGCTATACTGTTGCCTACTACAGCGACAGATTTTCTGTGTTTGCAGGTGATGTGTCTTAGACATCCCCTCGAACGTTGGCTGATGTCGTCTAAACGTTAGCCAAACGTTGTAGTTCCTGTTACATTTTCATTTTAGCATCATTTGATAAATTTGGCAAATGATTTTTTAAAATTATATTTAGAAGCTATAAAAAGGATCCATACAATCCCAAACAAGGCAAATATCAGCCGAGGGATTTATGGATCTTTTTTACATAACTTGAGCTGTTTCAAAAGGAAATTCAGTTGGGGAGTGTGGCTTACCAACTGATCTTTATAGTTTGCAGAACATATAACTGTTGACAACAGCTAAAGCCTATGTTAACATAAATACATGATGTATGTATGTTTAAATTTGAGTGTTTTTTACCGGATAAGGAGGTCACTTTGCCTAGAAATAAAAACCCGGAAGAAACTGTACAAAAAATATTAGATGTATCGCTAAAGCTGTTTTTAGAAAAAGGCTTTGAACAAACAACCATTCTGGACATTGTAAACAATCTTGGAGGATTAACCAGAGGAGCCTTTTATCACCATTTTAAATCTAAGGAAGAAGTACTGGAAGCTATAACTGACAGAATGTTTTATGAAAGAGCCTCATACCAAAAAGTAAAAGAGGCAAACGGGCTAAACGGATTAGAAAGACTTAAATTACTCCTAAAGATAGACTTAGCAAACAATGGTTTGTTAAGTGATGAAGAAGGCATTGTTGATTTGCTTAAAGTAAGCCTATCTTTACTATCTAACCCACGGTTTTTAGCTGAACAAATAAAATTTAACCAAAAAATGTCCAAACTGCTAGAGTCATTTTTAATTGAAGGTATGGAAGATGGATCTATAAAACCGGGAAATCCTAAGCTTTTAGCAGAATTGATCCTATTGCTGGGAAATTTTTGGATGACACCTACTTTGTTTCCTTGTACCCAAAAGGACATAATGGATAAGCTTACAATTGTTAAGCAAACCTTTGACGGTTTAGGATGTCCTATTATTGATGAAGAATTTTTTCAAATATATGGGAAAATGGCTGATAAATTAGCAGAATTTTTTGAGGATTAACCTTATAAGAAGCTGAATACAGCTTCTTAATAGCGACAGATTGTTATCTTGCCCTATGGGCAAATTTTTTTAAACATATACATACATTCAACATGTATATGTAATAATGCATAGGCATAAAAAAGGAGACTATTAAAATGGAACAAACAATCACAAGACTTTGGAACAGAGATTTTTCGTTATTAGTAATTGGTCAGATAATTTCTATATTTGGAAATATGATACTTAGTTTTGCTTTACCGCTTTATATACTGGACATAAGCGGATCTGCTGCATTATACGGGCTTGTTATGGGACTTCCTTACATCTCGCTTTTGATAGTGTCCCCCATTGGTGGAATTATGGCAGATAGGCTAAGAAAGCAACGAATCATGTTTTGGCTTGATGCTTTTACCACCATTATAATTGTGCTGTTTTTGATTTCACGGGGCTTTATTGGATCAGCAGTCCCTATTGTTATAATAAAGCTTTTGGCACTTAATGCTATTCAAGGTATGTATATCCCTGCGGTGCAATCTAGTGTGCCAATGCTTGTTTCGTCCGATAAACTGATGTCAGGCAATTCTGCTGTAGGTGGAGTAAATTTATTGTCAAGTATGATTGGTATGGCTGTTGCCGGGATTTTATACGCAAGGTTTGGGTTATTGCCTATTTTGATAGGAAGTGCTATATGCTTTGCAATTACAGCAGTTATTGATTTATTTATACGCATTCCATATAAAAAACAAGATGATACCGGGAGTATTGCTCAAATAATAAAAAGTGATTTATCCGAAACAATTCGGTTTGCGATTAAAGAAAAACCTATTCTTGCTAAAGGTGCTTTAATTTTATTTTTGCTCAATCTTTTTCTTACTTCTCTGCTAATGGTTGGTTTGCCGGTTCTTATTACTCAACATTTGGAACTGGGAATGGAGTTAGTAGGGGTTAATCAAAGTATTATGATGCTTGGTGGACTTTTTGGCACTATAACCGCCGGCGCATTGGGGACACGCCTTACTATCATTAAAGCCTTTTTTTACATGGCAATCAGTTGTGTGTTTATAATTCCAACAGGCATAATTTTTCTTGTTGATACACCAATAATGTTGTCTTATATAATCATAACTGCAACGGGTACTATATCATTTTTTGCGATACAATTATTCTCCATTGCAGGTATAACTTTTATCCAAGGAGAAACCCGCACAGAACTTATTGGAAAAGTAATGTCTGTTCTGCTGATGCTTCCATTTTTAGCAAATGCATTAGGAATGGTTCTTTATGGGACACTTTTTGAGCAATTTGAAACAATGCCATGGGTTGTTATTTTTGCTACTGCTATTTTAAGTGGAGCTATTGCGATGTTTGCTCAAAATTATTTAAAAAAATCCATGTGATTTTGAAGAGATTTTGATACATTTGTGTCTTGAAAAACTAGATAATGTCAACTTTACGAAGCTCTGCAACCTGCATCCAACCGGCGACAAAATGAGACCGATTGACCATAAACTACATTCATAATGTGTACCATAAAATACCTTCTCGAAGTTAAATAATTTGATAATTATTGCATAAATTTTAGCACTTTTTTATGTATAGACAAATTAATCTGAAATAACTTACAAAAACATTGCACTTTTCTTCTGTTACATGGTATAATTTCCTGGTAACTGCTAAATATGCAGGTATTTATGCAGCTATTAAATTTGCGCCGCTGCAAATGGATTTTTGCCATGTTAAGCGGCATAAAATCAGAAAGGAGAGTGGACTTGCGTAAACTTTCAAAGGCTACGGCACTTATTTTAGCCGCCGTAATGGCATTTTCGCCGGCAGTACCACCCGTTCAAGTTTTTGCTGACCCAACAGGAGCAGTTCCATCAGACATTTTTGTTGAGAGGGTAGACGGATTGGCCGGCGATTTTATTTTAGGGGTGGACATCTCCAGTGTAATTTCTTTAGAGGACAGTGGAGTTACCTTCCAAGATTTTGATGGAAACAATGCGGATTTGTTTGAACTATTCGCAGATGGGGGCGCAAACTATGTTCGTGTGCGGATATGGAATGACCCTTGGACTTATACCTCTGACCTTACGGGGAACCTGATTAGACGCGGTTTTGGTGGAGGTAACAATGATTTGGAGCGAGCCATAGAAATAGGCTTGCGTGCAACAGCGGCCGGTATGCCATTGCTTGTAAATTTCCATTATTCTGACTTTTGGGCAGATCCCGGCAAACAAATGTCTCCCAGGGCTTGGCAGGGAATGAGCGTGCCCACAAGAGCAAATCATTTGTACGATTTTACTTTTGACGCTATTACTCAATTGTTGGAAGCCGGCGTTAATGTTGGTATGGTTCAAATTGGTAACGAAACCAACAACGGCATAGCAGGAGTTACAGGCTGGAACAACATGCTTCCATTGTTTCAAGCCGGCAGTCAAGCAATTATTGATGCAGAATTGGCTTATAGGAGCCTAACAGACCCGGATGACCGTGAAATCAGAATAGCGGTACATAAGACGGATCCTGAAACTTGGGGCAACTTTACCACTGCAGCGCAGCAGTTACAAAATGGTGGAGTTGTATACGATGTTTTTGGTATTTCTTATTATCCATTCTGGCATGGCTCTTTGGAAAATTTGTTAGATTTAATGAATCACCTATCCTCTACTTTTGATGTAGATGTAGCAGTTTTTGAAACCTCTTACGCTTTTACCACTGAGGATACAGACGGCCATTCTAATTCATGGACAGGGTACGGCGAAATTCTTCGTTATCCGGTATCTGTCCAAGGACAGGCACATGCTATACGTGATGTTGTAGAAACGGTGGCAAGTGTTGATAACGGTAGAGGAATTGGCGTATTTTTATGGGAACCTGCTTGGATTACAGTAGGCCCAAACAACAGGGTAGCCAATATCCCTATTTGGAATGAACACGGCTCCGGCTGGGCTTCTCAATATGCGGCAGAATACGACCCATATGATGCAGGCCCATGGTGGGGTGGCTCTTCTTGGGACAACAAAGCTTTCTTTGGCCCGGACGGAAGCCCGCTTGCAACCTTAAACCTGTTCAACTATATCCGCACCGGCGCAATCTCCATTCATGGCAACGAAGTGGAAATGATTCAAACTACTACAAGCAGTATCACCCACTTTGAAGGTATGGACGCAGCATACCTTATCGCTAACGTGCTTCCGCAAAATGTATCAGCAATTATGTCAGATAATACTATCCTGCAAGTGCCTGTAACTTGGAATGCAGCAGATGTAGCAAATGCTATTGCTCAGCATCTAAGCCAAGGCGGCGTAACCACGGTTACTATTGCAGGGGTAGCAACTGAAAGCGGAAACGACTTCCCGGCAGACCATATACTTACTATCAATCCGGAAAATCATGTAAGCAACTTTAGCTTTGAATACCCGGATATGTCCATGTGGCGCGTTGAATTTCGGGATGGTAGCCCCGGTGGATATGCTAACCGTGGCACTGATAACCCTCTTACCGGTGACTATGGCTTTAGATGGTGGCGTGCCGCCGGAGAGCCTATTAACTTTTCTCTTGAACAAGATTTGACAGATTTGCGACCCGGAATATATGGCTTTGAAATGTCTATCACCGGTGGCGATGCAGGTTCAGGCTATGTTATTTACACCTACGTATTAATAAATGGTGTAGAAGTAGCACGGCAAAACACATCCCTGCCGGGCTGGAACAACTGGAATACTCCAAGAATTGGTGATATTGAAGTTGCAGAAGGTGATGTTGTCACCATTGGGATATCAGTTTTCTTCCCTAATACCAATGCAGCATGGGGTACTTTAGACGATTTCTTCTTCTTTTTCCTGGGCGAAAACGATGATGATAACGATAATGACAATGAAGAAAACGACAACGACGAAGGATTTGCAGTACGTTGGACTACAGAAGGCCAAGGTCAAGTTGTTGTTACTGCCGAGTGGGATAATGACAACGATAATGATAACGACAACGAAAATGACAACGATAACGAATTGGAGCCGGAACCTACGCCAACTCCTACTCCCACCCCGGATCCTGAAGAGCCTCCTGAGATAGAAGACATCTTCCTTGCACCGATTGACGACCTCAGAGAAGATTTTATTAGAGGTGCAGATATAGGAAGTTTTCTAGCTCTTGAAAATACAGGGATGGTGACATTCCGTAACGAGGACGGCAGTGCAGGTGACTTGTTTGAAATTTTATACGATGCAGGCTTTAACTATGTAAGATTGCGTGTATGGAATGATCCTTGGGTGGATATTCAAACACCAAACGGTGTACAACGCCGCGGATTTGGCGGCGGTAATACAGATGTTCCGGCGGCTATAGAAATGGGACGCCGCGCAGCAGAAGCAGGGCTTCAAACAAAAATAGCCTTCCACTATTCTGATCTGTGGGCAGACCCGGGCAAGCAATTTGTGCCCAGGGAATGGGCCGGTACTGCTACAAATCAGCCTCATACTACTGTTGGATCCAGGGCATACCATCTATATAACTTCACTTATGATTCTGTCTTGGCTATGCTGCAAGGTGGCGTAGATTTAGGCATGGTTGCTATAGGTAATGAGACTAATAGCTCTATGGCCGGTTTTGGTGGCTCAGGTAATGCCGGAGGAACAGGCGATTTTTGGCATGGTATACGTGCCGGAGCTGCTGCTACAAGGCGTGCCGAACGGGACTTTAGGGTAGCTAATGGGGAAGTATATCCCTTCGATTATGAAATTCTTACAGCTATCCACATTTCCAATCCCGGCCAACAAGCCGCTAACAATCTAAACAGAGCTAACTTTATTGCATCAGCCAATATTGATATTGATGTGTTTGGCTTATCTGCATATCCGCAGTGGGGTCATTTCCCTAACGGCTATGCACAACTTACTACATTAATGACCAATATTTATAATGCACTTAACCCCGGAGGCTCTACCAGACAGCGTTATGTTATGAATTTTGAAACATCTCACCCTACAACTTATAGAAGCGGTAACATGCATGAAGTTATAGCACCACGTAGCGGTGCAACTTTATTTCATCCTATAAGTGTGCAGGGTTCAGCTAACGCTATCCGTGACGGTGTGCAAGCTGTACACAATGTTAACCCAAATAACCGTGGTGGCGTTTTCTTATGGGAACCTATTTGGCTTCCTGACGGCGGAATAACCCCGGGAACTTGGGAAGATAATTTCCAAATATGGGAAAACTACGGCACAGGTTGGGCTTCCAGCTATGGGGCTATAGTTGATCCCGGTGATGCCGGTGTTATGTATGGCGGTGGTGCCCATTCAAATCAAGCTCTATTTGATTTTGATGGATTCCCATTAGGCAACCTCAATGTATTTAACTATGTTTTCACAGGTATTAACCCGGAATTGTCTATGGCAATTGATATGATTATGTACAATACAGATCCTATATCTTCATTGATTAACAACACAACCGAAATGACAGTTACTCTTGACGATTGGGACAATTTGACTGTTGCAGACCTTCGTGATGCACTTCCTGCCACTATGACGGCTTTCCGCAGAAACAATTCTACGGCATCCGTAAATGTGCTTTGGGATAACGACGAATTAGCAGATTTCCTTACCTACTTGGACGGAAATTTTGGCGCACATACCGGAGAAATTACCGGTAGGGTTTGGGATACTGTAATAAGTGCTTACGCTGAAACCACACGCTATTTGACTGTAGCTCCGCCTAACTTGGTGACAAATCATAGCTTTGGTGTGGGTGGCGGTTGGGCAGGAGGTTCTTTTGCTCCTTGGACTGTAACCCGTAGGTATGGTGGTACAGCAAGGCAAATCCGCCAAGAATCCTTTATGGCACGTTCCAATGGCCTGGGGTTTGGATGGTATAGACCTATACCTAACAGCTTTACTCCTGTTGGTGGTAGTGTTATAAACACCGGTGGCCCATTGGGCTTTGATTTGCGCCAACCTATTACTATAACTCAGGGCGGAACTTTTGCCTTTGAAGCATATGTAGCAGGCGAATACGCCGGGGACGGCACATTTTATATGTATGTCCTTATCAATGGTGACGAAGCCTACAGGGAGTATTTTACCCTTGGCGGCTACAGAGTATGGGGCAACCCCATCATTGAAGGTATTGAAATTGAAGCTGGTGACACTGTAATAATCGGCTTTGACATTAGTGCAACCCGTGGCGGATTCGGTCTTATAGACGATGTATTCTTCTACATGACAGAGTCCGGAGGCGGTACAGCACCTCCACCACCGGTACGTGGGCCTAACCTTCTGTTAAACCCTGGATTTGAAGATGCTGACATGTCTATGTGGAACGCTACCGGGCGCGCCGGAACTGCAATAGTTTCCGGGAATGGTGCCGGAGCAGGTAGGGGCACAGGCAATGTGCGAACCGGCAGTAATGCTTTCAGATGGTGGCGTGGTGACGGAACTCCAAGCTTTACCCTTGAGCAAACCGTTACTGTAACCGAAGATGGACTTTACAACTTCAACATGTGGCTTATGGGCGGCGACGCACCAACACAAACCATTTATATTTATGTATATGTAAATGGAACCCGTTACGCAACGCAAAACACCTCTATAGATGGATATGGTAGTTGGAATAATCCTGCTATAAACGGTATTGACCTTGTTGCCGGAGATGTTGTAAGGGTTGGTATTAGTCTATTAACTCCATCAGGTGCATGGGGCGGCTTAGATGACTTCGATTTCTATTTAGCAGTGCCCGCAGTAACAGCACCACAATTCCCGGGGCCAAACCTTGTGCTAAACCCTGGATTTGAAGATGCAGATATGTCCATGTGGAATGCGATTGGACGTAACGGAACTCCTACTAATGTAGCAAGCGGAAATGGTGCAGGTAGAGGTACTGAAAACCCACACGATGGTTCTGCATTTGCATTTAGATGGTGGAGAGATGTAGCAACAGACTTTAGATTACAGCAGCAAATTACTGTTACAGAAGCGGGTCTATATAATTTCAACATGCACATCACAGGTGGTGATGGTGGCCCGGCGAATAATATATTCACATTTGTATATGTGAACGGAACAGAAGTAAGTCGTCAAAATACTTCATTGCCGGGATGGGGCAATTGGAGTAACCCTACAATCAACAACATTCCGGTTCAAGCAGGAGATACGGTTATAGTAGGTATAGATCTTTTAACCGGTAATGGTGGCTGGGGTAGTTTAGACAATTTCAGCTTCACACGTGTTGGCGTGCTTCCGGCAGGTGCAATAATGGAATTACCTGTCTATGTCCCGGAAGAAGAGTACGAATATGATTATGAGTACGATTACGAAGAAGATAATGACTACGAAGTTGACGAAGAGCCGGAAAATGACGAGGAGTTAGAAGAGGACGAAGCTTCGGAAAACGATAACGACCTTGAAACAGGCGAAACTCCCGGAAACGATAATGACCTTGAAACAGGCAACGAAACTCCGGGAAATGATAATGACCTCGAAACAGCTAACGAAGCTCCGGGAAATGATAACGACCTCGAAACAGGCAACGAAGCTCCGGGAAATGATAACGATCTCGAAACAGGCAACGAAACTCCGGGAAACGATAACGATATCGAAACAGGCAACGAAGTAACAACTAACGACAACGATGATTCCTCAAATGAAACTACGCCGGATCTTGATACACCTGACTACAATGATCAACCATCCAATGATGGCGACGAAATCATTCAAGAGGAAGAAACTCCTGAGCTTTCTACCCCTGACGATGCCTACATGTACGTGACCGAAACTCTTTCAAGACGTCAACTTGTACCAATTGCAAGAATTGCTTATGCAGGTGGTGACGTAGGAATTTTCGCAAGCGTGGCTAACTTAGCAAATGTTGCTGAAATTGCTCCTCTGGTAGGTCAAGTAATTACTTCCGGTACAGTAGTTCCGGATGGTACGGTTGTTACATTTGTGGCAACACCTGCACCCGACTGGAGGGTGGTATGGCCTGCAAGCTTTACTGTAGATCCTATAAACATCAACGTAGCAACTATTATAGTAAATGCGCCGGTAAACGAAGTCATTCTTTTTGTAACTGATGTTGATAATGAAAACGATAACGACAATGAAAATGATAACGATAATGAAAACGGCAACGATAATGAAAACGACAATGATAATGACAGCGGTAATAACAACGTTGGCCCACCAAATAACTGGTTGCCCCCAACAATAACACCGCCCGGTCAACCGGCAACACGCCCAAGCCAACCATCAACATCAAGAAGGCCGCGCCAACCAATCAACAGGCAACCTGCTACACGCCCGGCTATTAATGTAACCCTTCCTCTAACTATTCCGGGGAACTATGGTGATGTTCAAATAGGCTTTACTCTTGATAGTGGCCGTGTCACATTGACAATGCCAAACAACGTAGTAACCGGCCTTATTGAAACAGCAATCTATGAATGGGTAATCATTGACATTACTGAGTTAAACAGTGCTGTAACAGCAATAATACCACGCACTGCTTTAATCCAATTTGTTGAAGCAGAACTTGGTTTGGAAATACAATTACCGGCGGGTACTCTGGCTTTTGATGCAGAAGCATTAAATTCTATAGTGCAGCAAGCAACAGGTAACAATATAGAAGTATCCTTGAACGACTTGGGCAGCAATTTGTATATTGTTACTATTTATTCCGGTGGATTCCCTGTTACTTCATTTGCCGGGACACTAACAGTCTATGTACTTTATACCGGCCCTCTCCCGGTAATAGCATGGGTTCTTTTGGAAGATGGAACGCGGGAACCATTGGCATTCACTTTTGACGAAGAAACTCAAACCCTATCCTTTACAACCAACCATATACTAGTGTTTGAATTAGAGTATGTAAGTCTGCCAACTACCCGGCAAGGTGTAGATTCCGGAGCTATTGCAGGTACACCGATTGTACTCTTTGAAGCCATGAACTATGTAACCCGTGAAGGAGAAACGCTTTACGCTCCGGTATTCCGCTTAATAGCAAATCCTTCCGCTCCCGGATATCATACTTCTTATGTAATGATCAGGGCTGCGGCAGACATTCTGGGATTAAACTGGGCTTGGAATGAAAGCACAAGAACTGCCGTTTTCAGTAACGAAACTACTACAGTAGAATTTACTGATGGCGAATCAACTGCTGTGGTAAATGGTGTACCAATGGCAATTACTGCATCCGGTTTACCTGCCGATGCTCGTATTATTGAAGGCAGATTTTTTGTTCCAATTGCATTTTTTAGGGATGTATTCCCCGTAGATGTAATTTGGAATGACGCTAACTCCAGTGTTACTTTGATTCCACGGTAGAGTTTCAGTAAAATTGTATCAGATCTAAAAAAAGCCGGTGGCATATTTTTGCCATCGGCTTTTAGATTAAAGTCCTTAAATATCAATATTTTTTGGCGCAACGAGTGTACGCAACCGGTCTCATTTTGTTATCGGTTGCGTACACTCGTTTGACTTGAGAAGAATGATACCGTAGAATATTTCCGTGGAAATAGAAAGTGGAGGTTAGCATGGAATATTTGTATGAAACTCATATGCATACATTGGAAGGAAGTGGATGCGGCATGAGTACAGCAGCAGAGCAAGTTAAAGCTTATAAAGAACGTGGATACCAAGGAATAATAATAACAGATCATTTTATAAATGGATATTCTACTTGTCCAAGAAGTAAACGTATTAGCTGGGAAGAAAAAATGGCATATGTAGTATCAGGTTATGAAGTGGCTAAAAAGGCGGGGGATATTTGTGGCCTGGATGTTTTTTTAGGCTGGGAATTTACCGTTAGAGGATCAGATTTTTTGACTTATGGTTTAGATTGGGATTTTTTAATGGCTCACCCAAATTTAGATAAACTAAATGTGCAGGAATACAGCGTTGTAGTTAGAAAAAATGGTGGATTTCTTGCCCAAGCTCATCCATATAGAGATTTGTCGTATATTCAACATAAGCTTCCTGTAGACCCTCAATATGTAGATGCTATTGAAATATACAATGCATCTGACCCAAAAAGTACCAATGAAAAGGCTCGCAAATTTGCGCAAAATAATAATCTGCCAATTCAAGCAGGGAGCGATTCCCACTACACTGACATTCGTTTTGCAAGTGGAATAAAATTGGATCGTAAGGCTGAAAATATTCACCATATAATTGAGGCCATAAAAAATAAAAAAGTAAGTCTTATCTTGCCGTAATGGAACAATCATGTTCTAAAAGAGTAAAGGGGATATTATGTATGAAAAAGATATTTTTATTTAGTATATTGTTTCTGTTGTCTGCTTGCTTTTCAGAAAGAGGGCCTACAACCCCTCCTGCTGAAGTAGTAACAACTTTTATAAATTATGTAAAAGCAGGCGAATATACAGAAGCTGACACCCTTTTTGGGGGAGGATCCTCACTGCAATTGTATGAATCGTTGCAATTGTATGAATTTGAAGAACAACAACATAGGCTGGTTTTTAAAAATTTATCATATGACAATATTATGGAAGCGATAGAAGGTAATAGAGCTACAGTAAACCTTACAGTAACTAACTTGGATATTGCGGCCGTTATGGAAACGGTAATGAACGAAGCTTTTACATGGATATTTTTGGATATAACCGAGCAAGAATTAACTGACAAAATGGATGCTATGATAATTGAAAAAATGTCTGCTGATACTGTGCCGTTGACAAGTCAGCATGTTACCGTAGTCCTGGAAGCGTCGGGGAATCAATGGAGGATAGTTCCGGATGATGCTTTTATTGATGCAGTAGCAGGAGGGCTTTTAAGCTTTGCAAGATATGCTGACCAGTGGTAAAAATTTCTCATTTTTTTTGAAGAAAATTTTAAACTATACCGTATATGTGAATAATCTGATATAATTGTAATATGTAACACTTGTAAAGTGACGTTTAAGAAAGGAGATACTATGGATTATTCAGAGTCCACTAATAAAATACGAAAAAGCCGAAAGAATCCACATGGTACCAGGCTTAGAAACACTGTAGGCGTAATGGTTTTTAGAATATTGTTTGCTGTTGTGCTGATAGGAGGTTTTGCTGCTGTAGGTGCCGGTATAGGCATTTACTTAGGCATCTTGGGGCAAGCTCCGGAAATTAATGTAATAAATGATCTGCGGCCGGGTATATACACTTCCTTTATAATTGAGGCTCGTACAGGAGAAGAAATAGCTCGACTATCCGGTGACGAAAACCGAGTTTTTGTTCCTATTAGCCAAATGCCGCAGCACCTGCTTGATGCTTTTGTATCTATTGAAGATGAGCGTTTTTTTACTCATAATGGTGTTGATATCAGAGGTATGGGGCGTGCTCTTCACGTTAATCTTACTTCTGATCGAGTTGAAGGTGCCAGTACCATTACCCAACAACTTATCAAAAATATATTGGGGCTTCACCGTAATGATCTTATGTCTAAATTGCAAGAACAATATCTTGCTGTGCGGTTTGAACAACGATTAACAGAGGTTCATGGGTCTACTGAAATCGCCAAAGAGGTTATTTTGGAAGCTTACCTTAACATGATCAACTTGGGTCGCAACTGGCATGGGGTTCAGGTAGCAGCATGGAACTATTTTGGTAAAGATGTATCAGAACTTACGATATCTGAAAGTGCTGTTATTGCAGCTATTACACGTAATCCATCCAGATATTTGCCGGATCGTTTTCCACAAAACAATAGATATCGTCAAGTTTTAGTGTTGGATAAAATGCTGGAACTTGAAAAAATCACAGAGAGACAACATCGAGAAGCTTATGAAGACCCTGTGCATGAAAGGGTTCAATCCGGTTTGATTGCAGAAATGGCTTCAGGGATAGTTCATTCTTATTTTGTAGATGCCTTAATTGAACAAGTTGTTTATGATTTAATGGCACAGCATTTTATTACTCGCGAGCAAGCTTTTGGTTGGGTATATGGCGGAGGTTTGCGCATATATGCTACTCAAGACTTGCGGGCACAAGAGATTGTAGATGAAGTTTTTAAAGATGATTCTGTTTTTCCTGTTGGCATCTTTCATATTGATGTAGAGTATCGGATGTCTGCCCGTAATGCAGTTACTGAACGTATAACTAACCATCATCGTAGATTCACTGTACGCAATGAGTCTGAAGTAGAAGCTCAAGTAGAGGCTATTAGGGCAGAACTTCTTACAGCTAATGATACCATCGTAGCAGAAAACACAATATTAATGCCACAGCCACAAGCAGCGTTTGTACTTATGGAACAACACAATGGGCATGTGCTTGCTATTTCCGGTGGCCGTGGAGAAAAAACCGGTAATCGTCATTTTTGCCGTGCAACTGTTTCTACCAGGTCGCCCGGTTCTCAGTTTAAGATAGTAGCAGCTTTTTTACCGGGAATTGATACGGGAGTTTTTTCGGCGGCAACTCATTTTGAAGACGCACCATGGTATTTTGAAGATGGGCATTCACCACGGTACACTCCACGTAACTGGTGGAATGCTTGGCGAGGATGGATAAGTGTACGCCATGCCATATATGCTTCTGCCAATGTAGTATCTGCTATGGCTTTCCAAGAAGTAGGCCCGGAGGTAGCTTTTCAATACCTTACCCATTTAGGTTTTACAACCTTGGAAGGTACTTTGCCAAACGGACGTCCATTTAGAGATGTTCATGCTTCTGTACCTTTAGGTGGTCTAACTTTAGGCGTAACTCAGTTAGAGTTAGCGGCATCCTATGCAACTATTGCTAATTTAGGCGAATACAATCGTCCTGTATTTTATACCAGAGTTTTGGATCATAATGGAAGAGTGCTTCTTGAAAATAACCATAATCCAACAAGAGTAATACGTCCGGCTACTGCATATCTGTTAACAGACATGATGATGGATACTGTACGTGCAGGTGGTGCAACCGGCCATCTTGCAAGGTTAAGAGCTATTAACATGCCTGTTGCCGGAAAAACCGGTACATCCCAAAATGTTCATGATCTAGGGTTTACAGGATATACACCTTACTTTACTGCCAGTGTATGGCTAGGGTTTGACCAGCCTAGAGAATTACGGAATGTAAACAATGCCCACTTGGTTATTTGGAGACAAATTATGGAACGGGTTCATTTAGAATTGGATCTGGCCCATCGGAATTTTGAACGTCCTGAAGGTGTAACTACTACAAGTATATGTCGTGTTACAGGTCATTTACCGTCAGATATATGTAGAAGAGCGGGTACAGTGGTTTCCGGTTTAGCTGTTGCAGGATTAGGGCCCGGGACAGTTTGTTCAGGTCACTTTAGTACAACAATGTATATTTGTGTTATGAGTGGTACACCGGCTTCCAATTACTGCCCACAAGAACTTAGGGTAAGAGGTGTTCCGACAAGTTGGGCAGATTGCCACTATCATAGACCTTATACAATAAATGACCCGGGACTTCCGGGTGGTGGAATTTGGGGATTCCCGGACTTGCCGGGGTTGCCGGGAGGGTTTGATGATAGTAGCTGGTGGCATAATGAACAGCCAACGCATCCGGCACCTTCAGTACCGTGGGATCTGCCACCTTTACCGGGTGAGCCTGACCCGTTTCCGGGGCTTCCACCATATGATCCGGTGCAGACATTCCCACCTGTAGATTTCCTGCCTGTAGAGCCGCCTTTAGATTTGCCCGGCGAACAGCCACCTACAAACTTACCCTTTGATCCTCCTTCAGATTTACCTTTTGCACCACCACCAACCGGGTCGCCTTCTGCACAATTTCCTTATGTGCCTGATCCTCCTGGAGGATTGCCACCTCTGGACTTTCTACCGGAGCAGAATTTTGTAGAACCTGTTTTAGATGACCCACCACCTTTAGGTGCAGAACTAGAAGCTTCACTGCCTATCCCGGAAGATTTGCAACCACCCGGATGGCTAGGTACAGCAGGATTTTAACAAAGAGTAAAAGCTGATAAAAAGGAGCCGTTCCGGCTCCTTTTTTGTGCCACAAGATAAATATTTCAAATAAAATAAGCCCATCCTAATTATGGACAGGCTTGTAAAACGCATACTTTTTACATAGGCTCTAAACAACTTCTAAACCTTAGAATCTTGTAGATCTCTTTCAATGGATGGTTTAGCTAATGCTTTCATTTCCTCTGCGGCACGAAGGGTTGATTCTGTTATTTGCGCACCACCTATTAAACGTGCTAACTCCTCTATAATTCCGTAATGGTTTAATTCTTGTACAAAAGTTAGGGTATGCTCGCCTTTTTCTCCTTTAACTATCCCTTTAGAAATTAAAAAATGCTTATCAGCCATAGCAGCTATTTGGGGCAGATGGGTAATACATAAAATTTGATGCCTAATATTCGTTGTTTTGGCTCCGCTGATCTGTGCCAATTTTTCTGCTACTTGTTGGGCAGTACGTCCACTTACTCCTGCATCTATTTCGTCAAAAATTAAAGTGCCTATTTTATCTACATCAGCCATTACCGTTTTAAGAGCAAGCATTACACGAGACATTTCCCCACCGGATGCTATCTGGGATAAAGGTTTTAGAGATTCGCCTAAATTAGGAGATATCATAAATTCCAGTCGATCGTTGCCGTTAGCATTAAAAGCGGCCTGCTTTTCCATTGCAATGGAAAATTGGACATTTTTCATACCCAAGTCACGCAAGTTTTCTACTATGCGTTCTTGAATAAGCTCTGCTTGGTTACGCCTTACATTGGTCATCTCGTTGCATTTTGAAGCTATAGCTTGCATGGCTTCTCGCCGCTTGGTATTTAACCTAAGTATTTCGCCTTCACTTCCAACATACTTTTCCAATTTAGCAGTAATTTTTTCTAAATGAGCTAAAATATCTTCTACGTCGCCGCCATATTTCTTTTTAAGGCGATATATCACATCCAGACGTGTTTCCACTCGTTCTAACGTATATGGGTCTGCATCCAAATTTTTTGAATAATCTGATAACTCCCCCACTATATCTGCTAATTGGATAGATAGATCAGTTAACCGATCAGCCAATGGTTGCTTGCTTTCGTCCAAGCGAGCCAAATCTGTAAGCTGTTGTAATGCCTTGCCCACCTGATCTGTTGCAGAAGAGACATCAAAGTTGCCGCCATACAGCAAATATAAAGCTCCCTGGGCATATTTAGAAATTCTTTCTACAGAGCTTAATCGGTTACGCTTTTGTTCCAATGATTCTTCTTCCCCAGGTTTTAGTTGTGCTTCACTTATCTCGTCTATTTGAAATTGCCATATTTCTATTTGAGCTTCTCGTTGACCGGGTGCTCCTTGCAGAGTTTTCAATTCTCTTGAAATTTCACGGTAGGCAGCTATTAACTCGGCAAGTTCTTCTTTTAACTTTTCCAATTTTTCACCACAAAATCGATCTAAC
>WQVX01000070.1 GCA_009785615.1 Defluviitaleaceae bacterium
TGCTGGGGTTTAAGGCGAATCGGGGCTAATCCCGAGCATCATGCTATATCAAAAATGCACTAAAAATATACACAAAAAGTTATAAAAATCACTTTGTCAACACGTCCAAAATCTGACACGCTCGACACGCTCCCTTTCTGAATCATTCTCAATCTGAGAATATCTTCATTTTGTTCCTTTTTGATTCCAATAGAAGAAACTTCATTTATATTTTTTAATCCATAGCTTCCAATACGAGCTTTATATCACGCTGAAAAATGCTATTTTTTACGGCTTTGGTTTTTTCATCACCTTTTTCTAAAACCTGATCATCTTCTCTTAACTTATTTGCAAGTTCGTAGGTCTTACGCACAACATATGCTGTTTGTGTGCAGAATTCTTTGTTTATTTCTCGCATCAGCGTCAACTCCATTATTATGTTTTATTACTTAAACGTTTATTTAATAACGATAATAAGAAACACCCATTTGCTGTAATCGCCCAATTCTATCATGTGTATTTGGATGAGTTGAATATAAAGCCTTTAACAAGGACTCCTGCGGCTCACTTGTACCAATTGCATCTAAACCTTTTGCCAGCTCAAAACCATACCCCAATTCAGCAGCATATTTATCAGCATCATATTCATTTTCTCGCGATGACCACATAAGAAATAACATACAGAATTTAGTCCATAACCAGATAATACCTGCAAAGAATAATCCTGCAACCACTATTCCAAATGAACGACGCCTAAATCCAGAAATGACAGAAAATACCGCTATGATTGCGGAAATTAACTTTATTATTAAAATCAGGAAAGTGATAATAAAGTTTCCACCACCAATTAGCAATTGGACTTCATTATGCCGATACGCTAAATGTGCTACTTCATGTGCAAGAATCCCTTGAATAACATCATCGGGTAAACTAAAAAGCCCTTCAGTAACACATACGGTTCGTCTGCCGATTGCATACGCATTAGGTTCAGGAGTATAAATTACTTTTAAAACGATTTTATTTGTAAGATTTGGTGTTTTCCTTTTTGCCTTGTTGTAAACTATCTCTAACAACGGAATCATCCGTATTTTCATGTCAACCCTAGTCATTTTCCTTGCTCCAACCATAAGGCAAAGCATCCATTCTCCGAATGAGGAAAATGCAATAATAATTGACAATACATAAATACCAAATATTATTAAAAGATATTCAAAACCAGCCGCAACAAAAATGCCTAAAATAATAGATGCATTAAGAATAAAAAATATTATTGTACCAATGCTTGATTTTTTGAATATATTTTTTATTATATCTGAACCCATTGTTTTTACCATCTAATTTCTATTTTTGAATACTTTCGTATTCTATATAGAGTTTTTCAAGTTCTAACGCATTATTATCATTACCATAATCGATGAATCTTAAATATTCATCATATTCACTTTCAAAGAAAGCAAGTGCTTGAAAGTTAATATTGCGCTCGTTCAATGAAACACTTTCATCTATTCCAAATTCCAAATCTTCTATTCCTTCTTGAGTAAGCATATTTTTACTGTTTAGCCATGAGAAAATATTTTTAAAATGTTGTAATACTATGTTTTTAGAAATACCAGCATCGATCTGCCAAGATGCTTTATCAATAATTTTCATTTTTAATTTCTCCTTTCAATTCTAGTTTGAACATCATCAGGAATTCTTACCAAATATTCATCATTAATTCTCAAATAATTACCACCTGCATTTCGAATCCTGATTTCTTTATCAATTTGTTCTGTTTTATCTGCTGTCTGTGATGTTACCTCTATCATATCAATTATTCTTCCATCAATGTTTATAACAAAATCAATCCTTCTTCCTTCATTGGTGATAGGATCTCTTGCTCTTAAACCATCTTCATTCCTTAGTGGAGCTTCATTTATTATAACATATCCTTCACTTTCTGGATATAATCGCAACAGTTCTTCTTTAACTTGCATTTCACGTCGTAGTCCTTCTACCTTGTTTTTAATCGGAAGTCTATATGTTCCATTAATGCTTGATGTCCCATAAAAAATCACTGAGGTATTGTTAGTTGTGTTTGGCAAATTTTCTGAAATATTTGTACTTTCATATTCTTCTACTGCCACTGTAATTTTATCCAAAGCTTCGAGGCATGAATTTAATTCTCGTATTGCCTTATTGATTGATAAATCACATTCATTAACAATATCACCGAGTTGTCGGTATTCAGAATCATTCCAATCCTTACCCGCATCCATATATTTACGTTGCATTTCTTTACATGAAGTAGAAAGCATTTGTATAACTCCATTGCATATATCCATAGAGTTTCTAACTATATCACTGCTAGTATTTACAGCACTCAATCAATTTTACCACTTACAGTCAAGGTTTTTAAATACCTATTCAATTCAGAAGCATCTGGCATTATATAAGGCTTGAATTGGAAAGCGCTTTTTACGCCATCAGAATAGTAGACGGTATTATCTCTTAATCCTGAAACCGATACCCCATCAATCAAATTGTCGGCATCATTATTATTTAATGAGAATATTATACGTTCGGGAAATTTTGATAGCACATTTTCACCATAATACATATTTTCTTTGACATTTTGAAAATCCAATGATGAAACTATAAAATATATTCCATAATTCGAACCATCGTCAATTAACTTTAGTAACTTTTCTGATATAGAGGGCATAGAACCAAAATTACCTGAAACACCAAAATCTGCAAATTGCGGAGAAGGATTAGGGGCTGCATTATCAACAAATTCGTTTTCATCAATAGATTCGCCTTTAAGCATTGTTTTTATAATATCGAGGAATTGAAGGTTTTTAATAACGATTAAAGTTTGTTTAATTTCACTATTCTTCTTTCTATCAATATATATTGAGTATATCTCATTGATAAAGCTGATAATTTCTGCTCTGTTTTTTGCAGTTTTAAAACGTGATGTAAATCCAGTTAAACAATCATAAATTGCAGAAGAAACACTTTCACCAATAAGACTTTCTCCATCAATGCAGTAGATATTAGCATTGCTATTTAACAATGTTGATAACGAACAAAGATTGGTTAAATTTTCTGCCATTTTTTCATTTGCTCCGCAGATTAAAAGATTATGTCTTCTGCGGCGGTCGAATATCATTACAAAAGGAGGAGCCACTTTTATTAACGTACCCATATGCATTTTAATTACAGATTCTTCCGCAATACTAATATTATTCTTAAGTAGATAATCTTCAAATAAAACAGTTCTATTGCCTTCAAATATTTGCATTGATGATGTACTTTCTGCGAATTTTTCAGAAATGTGCGACAAATATTCTGTTTGCATATTTTGCGAACAATAAGCAACACGAAAACCATTGTTTTTCATTTCTGTATAATCCATATTAATGACAGCTGTTCCAATAGGACCTTTCATCATTTCTAAAACCTTATCACTGTTTTCATACCCAAACAAATAACGCACATCATCCTCGCCGCATTTCATTCCAATTCGAATTCTCATTTGTTCAATTACGCCTTTATCCAAAGTAAGTCCATTGATAACCTTAGTTGATTGTGTTGCCATCAGAAGATGAATGCCGTAAGACCTACCTTCTGTAACTATCCGTTTAGTTAATTCAGCACAGTTCATTGCAATTTTGCGATTAGTAGAATCATTATAAAGAATCTGGAATTCATCCATGATAACTAAGATACGAGGTAATGCTTTTCCTGTTTTATCAACATAATCTTTTAGCTTTGATTGCCCTGCGTTTTTGAATAATTCACTTCGGCGTGAAATTTCATTAACTAAATCCTCTAAAATACTTTCTCCAAACTCTTGCATTGCATCAATCGCTAATAATTGGATATGCGGTAACTTTGTTGATTCATATATCTTAAATTCTGTTCCGCCTTTAAAATCCATTAAATATAAATGTAATTCTTCGGGGCTATGACATAACATACTGCTCATAATTAATGTATGAAGCAATACTGTCTTGCCAGAGCCAGTAGCACCTGTAATTAATCCATGATGCGACGATCCTTCCCCTAAAACAAAATTTATGATGCTCTCTCCGTCGCCAATCCCTATAGGAATAGACAATCTTTCTGCTGATGAGGCTGTAAAGAATGGTGTGTTTATAATATCCTCAAAAGAAAGTCCTTTTTGTTTCATCGCTGTATTTAAATTTGCATACTCTTGTATAAAAGTTGCAACTCTTTCTCTAGATAACTCCGGTGCAATGTCAACAGGCAATCCATAAGGTTGAAGAACATATTTATCTGTATATTCCACTAAAGAACAATGTTTTTTAATTTCGTTTAAATGTTCATCTATACTTTCGTATTTTGAAAAAGTTATATTAGGATTATTACATATAATTGTGTAAATGCCACATTTACTGCCATTACTAAGAATATTTATTAATAACTCAATATTACGACTGTCAAAATTTCGCGGAAAGTCAAATATTATCAACAAAGTTATCGGTTCAGCCCGATTAGGAGTATTTGCGTTATATTCAATGATATTACTATAACGATTACCGAGCTTATCCTGTATGAATTCATCGATATATTTATTTAATTTTTGAAGCCTTGCTAACATTGCATCTTGAGCTGTATAAATATGAGTGTCAAATATTTCCGGCATTTTTTGGCGAAAATCCAAGAAAGGCGTTATACTGTTCCCACGACGCTCAGCATCAAATATACAAAAATTTATTTTTCCAACAGGTAATGATGATAAAAAACACCACATCAAGTTATGAATAAATTTCCCCATGTATTGCTGTAATGCTTCAGGATAAGTTAACAATAAATTGCTCTTCTCATTCAAATTGAATATAGCAGGTAAATTGAATGAATCTGTATTTGGTAGAGATAGTTCTTCTTTTAACAACATATTAATCGCAGGATCACCTATCAAATTCAAAGGATATGATAGAGTCCCCACTGGTATTGATGAGGGAAAAGAACCGTCCATTACTTTTACAAAACCTAAAGAATCATCATATTTCTCAAGGCTATCCTTAATAGAAGTAATAACCTGATGTGTTTCATCTGGGTTTTTGCTTGTTATTAACTCCCAAAGAGCAGGATCTAATAAAGTAATATTGCCTTTAAAGCTATAATGAAGAAGTAAATAGTCCATGATATATTTTGATAAATCATTTCCTGTAAGGGCTTCATTGTATGTTACTCGCAGATTATAATATAAAAACATATCAACTGCTTGCTGAATAACAATACATCCTTTTTCATGGAAAGGTGGTACTGAATTTTCAGTTTGCCTGCTTGTTGTCGAATTAAACCCTATAATTGTATAAACACCATGCTCGCTGCCATTATCAATTATATTATTTATTAAAGCTACATTTTTACGACCTAATGATTCTGGTGAATCAAATACAATTAACAACTTTATTAATGGAGTTTCTTCAAAATTCACCTTCGGACTATCTTTTATATGTACCGCAAGCTTTTCAAGAGTATTTCCTGCTTCGCTATTTGATGTTATTATTCCGTTATTAAATAAATCCGGAAGCATCTTAGAAAAGTCAGCAAATAAAGATCTATTTTCACCTTGACTCTCCGTGTCAATTACATGAATACTTAAATATGTAACTGGAACAGCCGATATAAAACTATGTATAATCGAGCTTATAAATTGTTTTTTTAACTTTTCGTCCTGCGAGTATTTTATAAGTAAGTTCATATTATTTTTTAATGAAAAAACCAATGGAAACCGCAGCAATTTGTTTTGCGCCAAGATTGCTGAACATTTATCTTTAATTAGTGAAAATAAGATATTCGAGCTTACAAATAATTCTAATGGGTAATCTATAAACCCTATAACAATTGTCCCATCCCAAGTTTTATAAGTTGAGCATATATCATAAAAGTTTTTTTTGTAATTCTGATTGATTTCTTTTATGAAATGTAACAAGTTATCTGGCAATATAACATCTAATTGTTCGCATATTTCATTTGCCATTACCTCTACATTTTTTTCATATCGTGCATTAACGATATCTAGTTCTGTATTATACTTTGAATTAATTTCTGCAGCTTTTTTGTTATGGCTTTCCTTATCTATTTGAGTAGAATCATTAATAAGTTCAGGGATTACTTTTTTGATTTCCTCCATCAATTTTCCAAGAGTATTTTTTAAAACAATCAATTCTTCATAATCTTGCTTGCGTTGTTTTGAAAAAATATAATTAACATCATTTATTATAGCCGGCAATATTTCCCTTGAATACTTTGATGATATTTCCTTATATTGTACTTTTGCTTTTTCCAAAGCTACAAATATATCTACCTCATCAATGATAGATGCTTTTGTTTCTTGCGCTAACTCTTCTTCTTTTTTTACCCTTGTTTTAATATAATATTTATCTGTATTTGCAAGAGAGGCATCTAACGTTAAAACTTCCTGATATATTTTATCAGCATTTTCTTTTAACGCTGTTGCTTTTTTTCTTGTAACAGATGTGTTATTCTCAAATTCTTTAGACACTCTTTCCATGAATTGGTTATATTGTCCTTCCAAACGATTCTTAGAATTATTAAAATTATCCCAAAGCTGTTGTATTTTTTGATCTGATTGTTCTGCGAAGGTATTGATATCATTAATAAGCCTTAAAATTGTTTGATATGTGATATCCATGGATTAATCTCCTTTGTTAATTTCTTGCTTTTTTTCGTATTTGCATTTATCTCCGCATTTTTTTGAAAATCCTACTTTTAATGATGTTGTAACCTGCAAAGGATAACTGAATATGTCTACCATTTCGCCGCCAATTTCGGCATTGCTTGTATTACACACCAGTGTATATTGAGTAAGACCGTTTAATAATCTAGGAATATAACCATCATTATTTATATTCAATATATCAAGTATTAGCTTTATTCCAATTGATGTTACAAAGTTAATATCAACAGATATTCCTGGTTCAAATTTTATTCCTTCTGTTTCTTCCTGGTTCGAATAAACATGGTGGTTAGCCTCTGCTCTTACCGATAACTTACTGCCATCTCCTAAAGCACACTCATAACAAGGCATATTTTTCCCGTAAAGATGATAAAATATTTCACCGGCAAATGCACGTTCCCAAAATCCTATAGATATAAAAGATGATTTATAGTAAATACTGATCCTGTTAGTATATACATCAGCCATACGATTATCTGCACAGCCAACAAATATAGTATTTCCGGCATCGCAGAAAGAATCCAACGTTTCTTTAGGAAGATTTTGGACAATACCTTCAAATGTAATTATATTTGCGCTTGGATTTATATTGAGTATTTTGCGTTTAAGTGCATATACTTTATAATCTCCGACATCTTCAATTCCGCACTGATGACGGCAAATATTATGATATTCAACAATATCGGCATCAACCAAAATATAATTTTTTACACCTGCCCGTGCTAACTCTAAAGCAACCAAGCTACCAACTGAACCACAACCTAATATAATAGCACGCTTTTGAGCCATTACATCGGATTCAAGTATCCCTTTATTACGAGAAAATATATTTTGATACAGACTGTATATTTCGCTTCTTATTCTTTTGCCATAACTATAAAAATTAATACCATCATCCGCTATAACACCGCATAGTTTACTTTTATTAGGAATGCTATTTGTTGGTAGAATTATGCCAAGCAAATCTCCTCTATCTTTTAATTCTGGAGGAAAGACATTAAATATTTTTGATTCATTAAAGTATCGCCCATATATTTTACTTTGGGTTTTGCTATTTGATTGAACATCTGATATAAAAACTGTTTTTTCTATCGTTGGTTTTTTCATGTTTGAACTCCTTGTTTATCTTTTCCAATACCTAATGCGTTCAATAATCCTGATTTAAATGAAACATCCGCAGGAACATAATCTTTTAATAAACCTGCAAATAATCCAGGAGTATATAAATAACAAACATTATCGCCACGAGAAAAAACAATTTGCTTGTCTCGAGCTATATACATAAAATAAACCTTTGTAACAACATTATCAGCTCCTTTATGTGATAAGCACAAAACACCTTTATTTTGTTCAATATTTAGTGCAAGCTTGCGAGTTTCTGTAAAATAGTTAATATCATCTAATAATGAATCTATTAGAAAATCTCGATAGTTCTCGGCTTCCTCAAAATTGTAATCTTCTTGAGATAATGTTACACGCTGCAATTTATCTTTAATACCTTCAAGTAAACGTATAAAATCTACTTTTGGTTTTTCAAATGAAGGTTTTACATTGGGTTTATTTGAATATCCATTAATGTATTCTAAAGATTTTTCTGCATTCTTTAATTGAAGTAAATGCTCGGGGATTAAATCATCTCCGACCTTATATGTAATTTTTGTATACTTAAGCGGCATTGATACATGGTATGGGGTTATTCGGAATTTAGGATCAACATTCACTAAAACTGAAACTGCACCGTTCGGAGATAGCTTAGCATATTCTGTGTTAGTCCCGTTATCTGTTGATGAAAATTCGTCAAAAGAGCCCGGATGCCTGTGCCAAAGCCCAATTAATGTCAGCTTAGCTTTATACATCTGAACTAATTTGTTAATTAAATGTTCTGTATAATTTTTGTCGTATTCAAAGTATGCAACCTGAAAAATCGATTTTGGACCAGGATCGATTGCTTCTATCACATACCAATTACCGTTCTCATAACAACCCAAAAAAACACCGCCAGTTTCGGTTTTTATTTTTTCTGATGTTTCTGATAATATTGCTAGATATGCACGATTAGAAAATATTACTTGCATCGGTTCCCTCGGATATATAAAAAACATGCAAGTTAAAACCAATTAACTTTTTAAAATTTTAACCTGCATATTTTCTTTTAATAAACACCTTCTATTGCAACATCGTCGCTTACTTCACCATTAATCCACATTTCACAAAGCATTATCCATTTACAAGCCCAGCTTAGAGATGAAGCAGCAGATGTAGAACGCGATTGTGTCGCTTTAAAATATTTTGGATCGGCAGTACAAATAAAATATTCTTCGTTGCGTCCGAAGTTAGCACGGTAGACATGCGGAAGCCCTAACTGCAATCCCTTTTTGTTACTACGAGGCATGGAGCTTGCAAGATCAACCAATCGTGGCTTAACTGGCAAGATTTGAATTGATCCACCATAATTTTGTGCTTGAGGGTGATCATTGGCATAAATCAACATCAAATCCCAAACCAATCCGTCTTTTCCGGTAGGTTGAACTTTTCCGCGCCAATATAAACGACCTGAACCGTCCTCAAGTTTATACAGTTTAAAAGATGGAAAAAATTTTGACATTGCCATCTTTTCAGCATCCAGCAAATCAGGGTCGTTTTGATACCAATAAAAAGCCATACTAACTCCTCCTCGCTAATTTTCCGTCAGGTACTTGGATTGCCGTATGCCCTTGTTCTTCCGCTTCACTTTGAAATTCTACCTCACCAGAAGGTGTAACGACAACATCTTCACCACCGCGCAAGGCTGCTGCTAATGCGCGGCGTCTAGCTGCAACAGCATCTTCGTCTGCTGCAAATATGCCGTTAGGTACATTAATAAAATTTCTAATCATTAAATTTGTCTCCTAATTTTTACGGTTGATCACCGCTATTGAACTTCACCATCGCATCCGAATTATCATGTTTCATAGCTCGTAGCCTTTTGCGCCTTGACACGATGGTTTCCATATCCTTAATGTCCATTTGCGTAACGTTAAGGGGAATACCCAAAACGATGTCCTCTTGTTTATGCTGATTTGATCCACCTTTTACTCTCTCGATTATTTTAGTGATTAATGTTTTTTTCTTTTTTTTGATAACACTACTCATATATAACCGCCTATTTATTAACCGGTAATCAAACTGGTTCATACCAACAGGTATGGTCTCCCTATCTTATGCAGCTCTCTGAGCAATTCTTCTGTCAAAGCTCCTAATAATTTCACCGTTTGCAGCGATTTGGACAGCCCCTTGACGAAGTTCCGCTTGAGCAGCACTTTCACCTTTACTCATTACAGCATTTGCGTATATATTGCCATATAGTTCACTGCCTTGAGAAGCAAGCGTAGCCAAGTCAAAACCAGCATTTTTTTCCATAGTAAGCGTATACGCAAAATAATCTCTCATTTCTTGGAGGATACGTGCATCGCTTTCTAGGATTTCATCAGCTTGCTTTATTTGATTAATGCGTTTTATAAAGCGAACAATGGACATGATGGGACTAATTACTATCATAACGCCGCCAACTAACCATCCGTATTCCATAAAACCATTGAAAATAGTACCAAGTGAAGCGCCAATGAAAAGACCAAAAAACATACCTGCAGGACCACCTCCTGCACCAACAAAGAAACCAACTATTGCACCTATAATCATCCAAAGGCGTTCTTTTTTTACTTGTTTTTTAAGCCATTCGATTTCAGCTGAGTTTTGTTTAACCATTTCCTCTGTACAATCAAAACAGAGTGCTTTCCCTGCACCCATTCCAGCACCATAGGAATCGTAGCAATCTCTGCATAAACCTTTACCACATTCTTTGCAGTTTGCTACCGATTTTTGTGAGGGGTGGTGATAACAAGCCGACATACCTGCTAAGCTATCTACCAAATTTATTCTACTTGCCATGTTGCATATTCCTTCTAAATTTAATAATCATCTTCCACTCACTTCTGTAAGAAAGAGCGAAGGCGTTTTCCAACTACGAGCAGAATTAAAACAGCAATAACATAGAACAACAGCACTGCGCCAGGAACACCGGCATTTACAGCTACACTATTTCCTAAATTCAATACAAAAAAGGTCACTGTTCCGCCGATGCCAAGAATGGCACCAATTATCATAACGACTTTAGTCATTTTACTGTTCTTTACCAGCAAAGCATTTGCAAGGTTTTGGTAAATTTGGTTTGTACTGCAAAATGCAGATTTAAACGCCTTAACACGCCCGAAAATACCGATGGCAGATATCCACCCGAACAATGGGAAACAAGCGGTTATGTACTTTTTGCCCAACTCGGCACTTAGTGCATCCGCATTTTGTTGAGGAACCTTTCCTGCCTCTTGGATATCCGAATTAGCGGTGACAATCAATTCTTCCATCGTTTTAATATGTGCTGGAATTTTGTCTATTGCGGCTTGCAGCTTGATCAAGTTGGCTTGTTTAATTGCATTCTCCGCTTTTTCTAGAGAAAAACGATCCATTTCACCTTTCACCAGACTATCAAGACTTTCTTCACCAAGTGTGCTGATAAGATTTTTACGCAAAGTGGTTACCGCCGATCGTCCGTCCTTCTGATAGAAGTCATCGATGATCGCTTCATCTAATAACAGCACCGAGAAATGATCCTGTGAAATAATATCATTTTTCATTTCTTCGACATTCGATTGCATTGAAGATAGCAGTGTTTTAGCTTTCTGGTCTGTACTGACTCCAGTTTTTGCGAAGTCACTAGCGGCTGTTACTGCTCCTTTTGCCTTTACGACGTTCTGGTTCAGAGCAACAACAGTTTTATTGATATTACCGATTATTTCATCGAGTTGAGCCGGATCAACGATACCTTTATACTCGAAAGTTGTGTTTATCTGTTCTGTAAGAACCGTATCTATGGGTTGTTTTAGGGTAGTTAGTTGAGCTTGATCTACAGAACCAAGAACTTGTTCCACTTGTTTGAATATTTCTGCGTTTGTTTGCACAAGTTTTAGGTTTCGTTGATATAAATCCACTAAGTATTTTAATATATGATCATTAGCACATAGCGTTGAAAATATTTGATTGACCTCAGCGATGCGCTCGCGGCAATCCTTTCGCGCATCGTTATCTTCAATCAAGTCCTCGAACATCGCGTAAATTCGTAGTTCAATCAAGCAAATGTCGATTGCCTCAAATAGATCTTGGGTATTCTGACTACCAGACATCTTCTCAACGATTTTCGTGCAACGATCAAGCACAGCAACAATATCCTCATCTATAACCGCAAGTGCTTCTTGTTGAAGTTCTTGTAGCTTTTCCTGTGCCTCTTCAACTGCTTCTGTGTGTTTGTCAATCAAATCATCGCGTTTTTCGTTTGCACTAGATATTTTATTTATATAACTGTTAAACATATCGGCGGCATGATTCTGTTTCTCGACAGCTCTAACGTCTTCTCTATCGAGAAGGAAGGTACTTGCCTCGCTCTTCCATCTTTTTTGCTCTCTTGCCATATCTTCAATTTTGTCTTCTAGTTGCTGAATATCATCGGAAATCCGATCTACCTTAGCTTGATAACGCTCCATTTTTTGATTGAGATTGTTTTTAGCCTTCTCATACTTGGGGCAGTTGATGAAACTTGGAATATCCTTCTTTTCAACTTTCGGCATCTTAAGCGGATGTATGGTACTCAGTTTGTTGTAGTCAAACAGTTGACCAATTTCTTCTTTCGATTTTGACATAATGTACTCCTAATTTTTTTGTTTTTTTATATCTAACGGTAATTCCGTTTAGATTTATGTTAAATTGGGTGTTTATACCCTAATCAAAACTTAACTCTGTTGTATGCATCCAATGATTTCGCCAACTTATCAAGATATGGCAGTGCAGCTTGTAAAGTGCTAATTGGTGATTCTGCCAATCTTTCTATCTTTGTCATTAAATCTCGATATTGATTTCCGAGATTATCATTCCAGCCTGAAGCACTATTTCTTGCCATACGAATATTATTTACTGCTGCTTGAATTTCTTTTATTGCATTGCTTATGTCTGCTTTAACTTTCCTGATAACTTCAGGATCTGATTTTACCATTGGCATTATTGTTCTCCTTATTTATAAGCTCGTATTTTCGTATTCATTTAACACTTTGTAAATTTCATCAAGCTTTTTAACTCCATCGTTTAAATCCTTGATTGGATTATTAAGTTCAATCGCACAGCCTTGAGCTACATTGTGAAGCTGATTAAATTTCTCATCTTTCCAACCACAATCAGCAACACTTTGTCTAATTCTTTCTATAGACTTCTCCAAAACTCCAATGGCATTTAAACATGCTCTCTGTGCGTTCGCTATAATTTCTGAACTTACATCTACATTTGCCATAAACTTCCTCCTTTCTATCTTCAAAATTTTATTTTTTATGCACTGAGATACTCATCCACTGCAGAAATACATTTTTCAACATTCCCAATATTCTTTTCTGTTTTAGATACTACTCGTGTTTCAAACGATTTTGAAGCAGACTGCATATCTTTAATATTCCCTTTTAATTTTTCATAGACAGCGTCCATTCTCGCTTGTTTGTTTTTTAATCTGTCTAAAAGTCTTTCAGCAGAAGCAAGCTCGCTTTCAATTTTTGCTTTCTCTGCTTGCGTATTCTTAATATTTTGTTGCAACTGTAGAATATTGTCTTTCAATTGAGATTGCTCATTTTTCAATCTCATAATTTCAGAGTGGACATGCGACAACTGATTTTGCAACTGGTTAATCTGGGATTGTATCCTTTCTCTTTCTTCACCTTCTGCCTCTGTTTTAATATTTTCCAATTTTGCGATTTGATTTCTAAGACGCTCTGCGTCATTTTGTCTGGAAATTAGTACATTTTGTGCTACATCAAGTTTTTGCTCAGCAGATTTTCTTTCATTAGACATTCTATTTATTGATTCGACTGCTTCGTCGATCTTGGCTTTAAGTCGATTAATTTCATTTATTTTGTCATTAACCTGTTGAGCTATCTTTTTATTTTCATGTTCAACGGATTCTAAAACATCAGATATCTGCTGATCTATTTTTGAAGAAAAACCTGAAATATCAGTATTGTACTCATTCAAAGCCGTTTTAACTTTTAAAAGAGCATCTTTTGATACATTAACTTCAGGCATATATCTTTACCTCATTTAACTTCTTCTGCTGCAATGGCAAAAAATTTATCTATACTTGAACAAGATCTGTCACCGTTTTCTATAACCGTTTTTGAATTTTTTGCTAATTCTCCAACTTGAGTTTGTAATGAGATATAATTGCTATCATTCCAAATATCATTGGCATTATTAAGTTTTTCGCTAATTTTCCCGGTGGATAATTTAAAATTTTCTATTTCTCTTCTTAAACCTGATGTTTTGCTAGCCAATTAAATTCGATCCTTCTCTGGTTTTTATTGCACTTCTTCTTGAATTTGGGCTTGTTATTTTTTCTAATCCAAATCTCCAAAATATTAGAATAATCACAGAAACTCTGCATTGACTATAATTATATAGTTCTTTCAGGGTTTTGTCAATACGATATTCGGTTAGCAAAGCTACAATATGCGTTAAAAATGATGTTTTATGCCCGCTTGATTAAGCCCCCAGCTTTGCCGCAGCCTCGACCATTTGCTGGGCGTCGGCTTTTACCTGGTGCGTTATGTCATTCACCTGTGCTATCGCCTGCATTATCTGCGTGCTTCCGGCTCCCTGCTCGGTCATCGCATTCATGATGCCCTGCTCCTGCTGAACTACGGTCTTTACCACGCTGTCTATCGCGGTGAACTTTTCCATCACGTTGCCGGTTGATTTGGTTATCTTGTCGATAGAACCCTTGATGTTTTTCAATACGGCGCTGATGGTTTTGGACTGCTGGCTGGAAGATTCCGCAAGTTTGCGTATCTCCCCGGCGACAACCGCAAAGCCGCGGCCTGAATCCCCGGCGTGAGCTGCCTCGATAGCGGCGTTCATCGAAAGAAGGTTCGTCTGACTGGCGATGTTTTCCATCACAGAGTTGATCCCAAGAAGCGACTCGGACTCCCTGGCTATTTCCATAATATCAGACGCTACTTCATTGAGACCGGCATGGCCTACCCCGGAGGCTTCCTGCAAGTGCTTCGCGTTTTCCGCATTTTTAGACAGGGTATTGCTGACAGAACGGATGTTGGCGATCATCTCCTCGATTGCGGCAGAAGACTCAGTAATTGCCGAAGCCTGAGTCTCAAGCTGCCTGTTCAGCCGCTCCGTCAATTCGCTCACCCTTTTCTGGGCGGACTGCTCAGCCTCTTTGCTTGCGTAGAACTCCCGCAAATCGCGGCTGAAGGACATCACGCATTCCTTGCCGTCGATCGTAACGCGAGCCATCGTCTCCTCGGTGGGTATCGGCGAACCGTCCCGGTGCTTGTACATGAACTCGTAGCGCGAGAACCCGTCCCTCAGGGCGTTCCCAATCTCGTCAACGGTCTTCTGATGTGAGTCGGTGCCATCCGGCTGGCGCGGGTGGAAGCATTCGTCCCAGTGGCTGACGACGGCACTCATGTCGTGCACACCCAACATGCTTTCCGCCACCTTGTTCACCTCGACCGGGTTGCCGTGGTCGTCGTAGATTATGCAGAGCATGGGCGTGGAGTCCAAGATGGCGTGCATCCTTTCCTTGACCGCCTCTTCCATTTTCCGCTGGGCTTCGATGTTTGTGCTCTGTATGACATCAAGATTCTTTTTAAGATTGTCACGGATTTTCACCATCGCTTCCTGCACATCTCCAAGCTCATCGTTTTCTGTTACCTTGATGTCTACGGAAAAATCCATGTCGGCTATAGAGCCGGCAGCACTCATTATGCTACGGATAGGAGCTGCAAGCTCTTTGCGGGTAAACCAGATTGACACAAATAAAGCCGCAGCCAAAAGCATAAGGACAATAAAAATCATATTGCGTATAAACGCATACGTTTCAGCAAAAATCGCTGAAGTAGGAATAATCGTTACCAAAATCCAGTCAACCTCTGGGATGAATTCCGAAAGGATGAAATTGTTTCTGTCGATAGAATGAAAAGACCGTGAAGATAAGATGCTCTGCCTATACTGGGCGAGCCAAGCCTCATCGAAAAGATTATTATTCAAGACGGCTGTGGAATCGGGGTGCGTGATAAAAACCCCCTCCCTGTTTATAAGGAATATCCTTTGCCCGTTAATGAATATTTTATCCTCTATCATGCTGTTGAAAAGGCTAAAGTCCACGTCAGCGGCAATTACACCTAAATGCCTGCCTTGGTTATCGTATACGTTTCTTGCCATTGAAATAGCCAAGCCGCCCGTTTCAAGATTGATGTAGGGCTCAGTATACCCGACCCGCCCAGGGTTGCCGGTTGCCGCCAAAAACCAAGGGCGCTCTGTGTTGTTCCATCCTGCTGGGGGCGACCAGCCACCGCCAAAAATAGCGAAGCCGCCCGGATCAAACCAGGGAATAGAGCTTGCAAGGTACACGTCAAACACATCGGGCTGCGTCCTCATGTTTTGCACGAAAAGGTTTAATAGCACCTCCTCGTCAATGCCATACGGCGTTATAAAGTGCGCCGCGGCAGTAGCGGTAAGCGTAACAAGCGAGTTCCACTCGGCGAAATGGCCAAGAAGCTCCGCTTCCAGGGCGCTGATATTATACATTGTGCCGGCGATTGTCTGCTCCTGGATAACATTCCTTGAGTTGATGATAAACACCGTAGAAAGCACCAGCACAGTTAATACAGTGATAGTTATACATATCCTTGTAAATTTTACAACGATAGATGATTTTTTCTTTTCACTTTTTGTTGTCATTTTTTCTCCTTTGCCATTTGTGGGTTGCTAATAGTATGGGGGGGGGGGGGGGGGGATTGATTTTTTTGCGTGATTTTTTTTTCAGGGGGGTGGGGTTTTTGGGTGAAAAGGGTGAGAAGAATTAGAGAAAAAAGAAAAAATTATAGAAAAATAAAAAAATAGGAA
>WQVX01000071.1 GCA_009785615.1 Defluviitaleaceae bacterium
CAAATTAGAATCTAGCCAGCATATAGCCATTTACTCTCGCAAGTCCAAATTTACAGGCAAGGGCGAGAGCATAGATAATCAAATTGAACTTTGTAAGCAATACATTCGCACCCATTATCCTGACTGCGCCGAGGATGGCATAATTATCTATGAAGATGAGGGCTTTTCCGGTGGCAATATTGAACGCCCTAATTTTAAGAAGATGATGGCAGATGCTAAAGCTAAAAAATTTTCTGCCATTGTTTGCTATCGCCTTGACCGCATAAGCCGTAACATAGGTGATTTTGCAAAGCTAATTGAAGAATTGGATAATTTGAAGGTTGCTTTTGTTTCTATTAAAGAGCAATTTGATACCTCATCACCAATGGGACGAGCCATGATGTATATTTCATCTGTCTTTTCTCAACTGGAGCGGGAAACCATAGCTGAACGCATTAGGGATAATATGCACGAACTTTCTAAAACAGGGCGTTGGCTTGGCGGTACTTCTCCTACAGGCTATGTGTCGGAAAGTGTTCAAAATGTAACAGTAGATGGCAAGGTGAAGAAAGCCTGCAAATTGAAGTTAATTCCAGAGGAGGCAGAAGTTGTTAAGCTGATTTTCAAAATCTTTTTAGAGATGAATTCCCTATCTAAAACGGAAACCTATTTTTTACAGAATGGGTATAAAACTAAAAATGATAAGGCATTTACTAGGTTCGCCCTTCGTAACATTCTTACTAACCCTGTTTATATGATTGCAGACAAAGATGCTTACCGTTATCTTTCAGAAAATGATGTTGACTTGTTTGCGGAGGAATCGGATTTTGATAGCGAGTATGGTGTTATGGCATACAATCGCACGATTCAAAAAACAGGTAAAGCCCATCAAGTTCGCCCCACTAATGAGTGGATTGTATCTGTTGGAAAGCACACCGGATTGATAAGCGGCGCAGACTGGGTACGGGCGCAAGGATGCTTGAACCAAAACCGTTCAAAATCTTTCCGTAAGCCCCGTAGCCATGTTGCGCTTCTTTCCGGTCTGTTGTTCTGTACCTGTGGGGATTACATGCGTCCTAAACTTAGCAAGAGGGAAGATGCAAAAGGGGAACTGATTTACAGTTACCTTTGCGCCATGAAGGAAAAAAGCCGTTCCCATATATGTAAGATGAATAACGCCAATGGTAATATGTTGGACAGGGCGGTATGTGATGAAATAAAAAAACTTGGCGAAGATAACTCCGAGTTTATTCGCCAACTAAAACTAGGAAAGAAACAACTAGAAGGAAACCGTGAGAAATATAATGATAGTCTGGAACGTCTACAGGCGAATCTTTCTGAGAATGAAAAAGAGATTGCCGGGTTAGTATCTTCTCTTGGCAAGGCTGCCGGAACATCCGCAGAGGGGTATATCGTTAAGCAAATAGATGAACTCCACGGCAAGGGGGAAATAATAAAGAGCCGCATAACCGAACTGGAAAGCCTAACCGCCAGTCATGCCCTATCCGATATTGAGTTTGATATTATCCGTCAGATGCTATCTACCTTCAAAGATACCCTGGACGATATGAGCGTTGAAGAAAAACGTGCCGCCCTTCGTGCCTTTGTAAAAAAGGTAGTTTGGGGCGGCGAGCATATACATGTGTATCTGTTCGGGTCTGATGACAGTAGCGGTCTTGCGTTGCCTCCCATGCCCCCTAATGACGAGGGCTTAAAAAAGGGGAGCCAGCTAGAGCCGCTATGCGGGAATAGCAAACGAAATACTTATGAGCATTAGATCCGGAAAAAAGTATGCCGGTGATGTATATCTACAAGACGTTGTTGGCGTAGATCGTGAAGGCAATGAGGTACGGATAGAGGACAAAATAGCTGACGATAGAGACGGAATAGATGATCAAGTTGCTCTCAAGATGCAAATACGCTGGTTATATGATGTTATACGCCGTGTTTTGCGCGGACGCGAAAAAACAGTAATAGAACTGCGATATGGTCTGTTTAACGGCGACGAAATGACTCAACGAGAAATTGCTGCACAGCTTGGCATTTCTCGCAGCTATGTATCTCGTATAGAAAAAAAAGCTTTAAAGAAAATTGGAAAGGAAATGGAGGCTAACTAAACCATAGTAGTTGATACTGAAATAGGGCTTATAAAAGGGCGTTCATTCTGATACGTTACATATCACAGAATAAACGCCCTTTATATATTCCTAAAACTTAAATAAAGAATCAAATTTGGTTAAAAGTGAAAAATTTCCCCGTACCTTCAACCCTCCTATCATAAATGCTTTTTGGGCTGTATGCTTCCCTTTCAAAACATCATGCCAAGTATTAGAATCCGAAATTATTGTAATTTCCGGATTTTCTGCTATGCCCTCTGTATACTCGCACTCACTGTCAATGATAGTAAGATATCCGTCAAAAGCTTCTGCTCCACTGATTGAAAACTGTATAATCGCTGTTAATCCCGATGACATTTGAGGTTGAAAATAGTGAGGCAAACTTTGCGTAATTTGCTTGATTGTCTTAACCCGCGGTTTAGGCGTTGGCTGTTGATATCCCGGCATTTGTGGTTGTTGAGGAGATAAAGGTTGTTGATACATCGGAGGATACCCGGGTTGGTGACGTGGCTGCGGCTCCTCCGGTTGTACAAATTTTTGAGAAAACAATGCGGTAAGCTCTTTAATATCCTGCTCCTGTCTCTCTGTAAAAGTATCTAAATTAAGATTTGGAATCACAGTTTCTACAGGTTTTTTGTATGAAGTATTACGATTCTGCAATTGATCCGCTGTAGGTCTGATAGGTTCTTGAGACTTATGCTGCATCTGGCTTAAAGGAGACTGAACAGGCTCTTGGGGTGGTTGTTGAAACGGTTGCCGGCTTGCCGAAGGAGCATGTGATGGCGATTGAGAGACGGGAGAAGTATATGACGGTTGCTGACTCACCGGAGGATTATATGATGGTTGCTGGCTCACCGGGGGCGTATATGACGGTGATTGAACCGTGGGAGGAACATATGACGTAACCCTCTGGGTAACGGGTGCTGTAACAGTAGTTTTTATGGGCGAAGATACTGCATCCATAGGCACAATATACTTGCGATTTTGGCGAACCGCACGATAAAAGTCCTCACCGGCCTTTTCAATAATATCTTGGATTGGTGATTCGGCTCCTTCCATTATACTACGGGTATGAATCTCTTGAAGGCCAATACGTCCACTTTCAAATCCTCCTAAAAAGTGAACAGCTCGTGCCATATACTCTAAAGTACTGCGCTCTCCTCCTTCTTTAGATATTGTAGCAAGTAAACAATATTTTTCGTGCAGAGCGTCACGATATTCCGGACATTCTAAAAATTCTAAAAAAGTATGCATTATGGAACCGGGGGAAAAAAGCTGCGTTGTGCAAGCAAAAATTACTCCGGCAGAAGTGCGCAGACGTGCAACAATATCATCTGTCGCTTGTGCTCTCATTCCATCAAAATAAGGAATTTGGCTAAATCCCAAATTAACTTCATCTAATTGCACTCCAAGTTCTGTCAAAGTATTGGTAAGTACTTTAATAACCTTGTTTAGGCCATGGTCATAGTGGGGCAAGCTCCCGTTAACGATTGTTATTTTCATTTGTATCACCTCTAATTTTGCGGCCGAGCTATCGGAAGCTCCGGCAGTTCAGTAGTGTACAACCAATATTCAAAAAATGAATCTAAGTCTCTGCCATGAATATCTCCTGCAAGACTAATGAAATCAGCAGATGAAGCTATTCGGAATGCAAATTGATTGTAGTATTCCCTAAGTAGTTCCCTAAAATTCTCTTCTCCCATTTCACGGTACAATGAGTAAAACATAACCCCGGCTTTGTTGTGCTGAATCCGAAAATAGTCGCCCCAGGTATTGTAATACCGAACTGATGACGCTATTCGGCGGCTGCCTTCGTTACGGATTAAGCGATTTTGCAAGTCTAAATGAACATTTTCAATTAAAGTCCGCAACTCTTGGGTTTGACCCAGTAAACCATCTCGCAGTAAAAAAGTTAAACCTCCACTAAGCCAAGCTTCATTAATAGGATTCCCTCCTATTATACTTGAAAACCATTGACGGCCTATTTCTCCTCGCAAATCTCTTAGGTTTGTGTGGCGCAAATGATTGCTATCTGCAAAAATAATAGCAGAAAAGCCTACACTGTTTTGGAACATATCAGTTTCTACTATGCTTAGATGAGAATATGGGTACCTGCCAACAGTTTCTTCAAAAAATGTCATAGTTTCTACGGCTGTGTTTAAAATATGATTCACAGGGAGATCATTGGTGTAATAGTATAGACTAATCTCTACACCTGATGGCGTTATTTGGCTTGTCCGCCTAAAATTAGGTGAAATTGCAAAAGCAAAATCTCTGGCAGCCATTTGCACGGTAAATCTTGTTATTTTGCGATCGTCCAAAGTACTTTCTATTTTTGAACCTGTGCCCGCTACTGTATAATCCGGCGGGGTAATAATTTCTACAACATAGTTAGCCGCCTCTAGTATAAATGGTGTACCTATGGGATAATAAGGCTCTGTGTGCCAGCCTTGGCTACCAAAAACAGCCTCTACAGGTAAAAAAGCACCTGCCCAAACAGCATGGTCATTAGCTCCTGTGCGATGGGCTATAATAGGTATATAGGCTTCAAACTGTATATTGATTTGTGTAGTTTCTTCCTGTTCCAGGGTATAAGGCAACGTAACAGTCAATACTGTATCCCTTAGGCTAAAAGATAACTCTTCGTTATCATGAAACACATGTAGTATGTTCATATAACCGTAATTTCTTCCATCACGAAAGATTTGCCTGTATACTTCTCTGGAGTATGGTGCTATGGTTGCTTCTTCATTCCAAGCGTTTAGGTTTACGCGAAATACAAGTTCTCTTAAATTTGTATTTGTTCGGTTAGTGTACCTTACTATTCCCATTCCGGTAATCATACGTGTTTCCGGATCAAAATCCAATGTAATTGAGTATTCATTAAAAAGAGGGATATCCGGATCAGACGTCTGGTTATCAACAATAGGAGGTTGAGTAACTTCAAAGGGCATGTCTATAATATAAACCGGTGGGTCAATGATACTTATTGTGCCTTCTTGGTAATTTGCGTTGTTGCAGGCCGATATTACGGCAACTAATGCCAAAAGGAAAATACTTAAAAGACGTTGCACTTCCATTGCCTCCTTCCGCATAAACGATTACAGCATTATATCATATGAAACGTGCAAAGGCATCAATTGGAAGAATTTATGCAAATTTTTATTGAGGGTGTAAATTTTGGATAAGAAAAAAAATAAGCGAATTGTATTAACAGGCGGCGGAACGGCCGGGCATGTAACGCCCAATATCGCACTTTTGCCTGCCTTAAAGAGAAAAGGCTACGATATTCATTATATAGGAAGCTATACCGGTATAGAGCGTGGTCTTATAGGATTGTGTGGGATACCTTACTACAGTATATCAAGTGGTAAATTGCGTCGTTATTTTGATCTAAAAAATGCAACTGACGTTTTTCGTATTGTTAAAGGCTTAGGTGATGCTTTAACGTTGCTGAGGCGTATTAAACCTAACATTGTTTTTTCTAAAGGTGGTTTTGTTGTAGTTCCTGTGGTGGTTGCTGCTAAAATGCTTAATATACCGGTTGTAATACATGAGTCGGACATAACGCCGGGTTTAGCAAATAAGCTGGCTATGCCTTTTGCAAAAGTGGTATGCACAAGTTTTCCTGAAACCCCGGATTATGTTCCCAAAGGAATTGGAGTACTAACAGGTTCACCTATCAGAGCTTCCCTTTTGGAAGGCAATGCTAAAAAGGGACTAAAAATTTGTGGTTTTGAATCTCTAGCCACCAAACCTATACTTATGATTATGGGCGGCAGTCAAGGAGCAGTTGCAATAAATCGAAATGTTTTTGGGGCTTTGCCACGATTATTAGATCAATTTCATATAATACATTTATGTGGTAAAGGAAATGCTAATGTAGCGGCTCAACCCGGATATGCTTCTTTTGAATATGTTCAGGAAGAGTTGCCTCATTTACTTGCAGCGGCAGATATTGTATTGTCTCGTGCAGGCTCCAACACCCTTTTTGAATTGTTGGCTCTTAGCAAACCTAATTTACTTATTCCACTGTCTTTAAGTGCAAGCCGTGGTGATCAGATACTAAACGCTGCCTCATTTGAAAGGCAAGGCTATTCTAAAGTTTTAAAGGAAGATGATTTAACAGAAAACTCTTTACTTGAATCTTTGACAGCATTATATAATGAAAAAGATGAATATATAAAACGCATGAGAATTAATCAGCAAAAAGATGGTGTTAAAAAAGTAATAGCAGAAATAGAACGACATGTTAACCATTAAAAAAAGATATCAAATATGATGGTAAATACGATTGTCCAACCGGTCTCATTTTGTCACCGGTTGGGCGCGTAAGAGTTCCATTATTACCTCTCTTGCCAAAATCATTCCTGCTACAGGTGGAACAAAGGCCACACTACCGGGAACCTGCCTCCGCTTTTCGCAGTGCTTTGCACTTTCAGGTGGGCATATACAATTAAGCTTGCAATTGTTATGATCCTCTTCTACCGGAGTTATGGGCAACTCTTGTGAATATACTACTTTAAGGCGTGGTATATTACGTACTTTTAATTCTTTACGCATAACCTTTGCCAAAGGGCATACAGAGGTTTTGTATATATCAGCTACTTCCAATCGGGTAGGGTCTAATTTGTTTCCTGTACCCATACAGCTAATAATGGGAACGCCCAAATGCTTACAATTTTCTATTAACAGCAGCTTAGCACTTACAGTGTCAACTGCATCTATAACATAGTCATAGGGCGATAAATCAATGTCTGAGGATGTCTCTTTGCCATAAAAGCAGTTGATGGTTGTTATTATAGCTTGTGGGTTAATATCATAAATACGCTGTGACATTGCATCAACTTTGTTTTCTCCAACGGTTTTATGTGTTGCCATTACTTGGCGATTAATATTTGTGAGGCATACAGTATCGTCATCACATAGAACAATGTGCCCTATCCCACTTCTGGCAAGAGCCTCTGCCGCAGATCCTCCAACTCCACCTATGCCAAATACCGCCACTGTTGATTTTGCAAGCTTATCCATGGCATCTTTGCCAAGTAGCATTTCTGTTCTGGAAAATTGATTCAACTTTATTTCTCCTGTTCTTTATGATTATGCCGCATAACGCTTTTTCACATTTGTAGCAAGCCCTACAGCGGAAATGCAAGTCCGTCTACTAACCAATATAATTTATTTATATCTTGGGAATCCATTCGATAGCCTAATCTTATATGCTTAAAATCATTATCAAGCAAGTTTGCGATGCGGTTAAAGTCTGCATTAGCTGTTAAAGAAATAGTTTCATCTACGTGAAAGTTAAATGCACTTTTACGATAACGAACCACCGTGCCATGGTCTACAGTTACAGTTATAGGGTATGGGTACATAGTTAAAGGCATGTTTCCTATCACATAGTTAAAATAGAAAATGTGCTGTCCATCTGATTTTCTGAACCCTGCCAGATATGTTTCGTTAATTACCAAATTATCAGCTTCTACAAATTGAACTGCTGCAACAAAGTCATTTAAAAAAGAAGAAGGTGTGCTGCGATCAATAGCACGGTAACTTACATATTCCAGCACATGAGTTTCATAATAGCGCACTACAGTATTAATATCTCTATAAACCCAAACATTTTCACCACCAATAGATCTTATTGAGGCCGGATTATTGAAAAATGGTGCAACCTGATTTTCAACAAAGTCCAAAAAAAATGCACCGTGAGCATTAGCATAAGGATTAGTTGTATATATGCCATTAAAACTGAACTTTCCTTGCCTAACAAATTTGCCAATGAATGTATAATTGGGCTTTTGAGAATATGAAGGTACGACGCCTATATCTGTGTTGTCAGGCAAATTTACTGAAAATTCATAAGAATAGCCATTTTCACACAAGAAAAATATTTGTGCCAAACCGGGTGAGTCAGGCGAGTCAGTCAAATAATACGGTCTTACAACAACTCTTCTAAAAGCAGCCAGGCCGGGCACATTAAGTACATTGCTCCTTAAACCAAAGCCTTGCAAAAACCACTCTGTTTCCATAGGAAAGGTATATTCAAAAATAAATGCCGGCTCTGACAAAATTGCCTCATAGTTAGCCGGAAATGCAGAAACAAAGGTTCCGCTTTGAAGCAAATGAGATAAAATTATATCACTGTAACGTTTAGCATCCGCTTGGGCAAGATGATTGTATTGGGCACTAAATCTACCATTTCCATGATTTGTTATAATCCTCCACGGAACAACAAGCCTGTCTACCCCTTCCGGTACCGGAGTATGTTGAAGGAAAGGTAAGTAAACGGACAAAAAATTTCGATTTGTGATGTTAACAAACCACAAAAAACCCGTTTGATAGAGTGTTAAAACGGCTAATATTATGATTGCAATGCTTTTTATTCTGCTTAGGGTCATCATTTACTCCAAAAGGATTTATTTTCGCGAAGCAGTTTATTCCAGTAATTTATTAAATCGCAATATCATTAATGTTCCTGAGCCGGGTTCACTGGTTGCAGTTATTCGGCCGCCGTGTGCCTCCATAATCTCTTTGGCAATAGCCAGCCCTAGCCCTGTACCTCCCAATGCCCTTGATCGTGCTTTATCAACTCTATAAAAACGCTCAAAAATACGAGTTAGATCCTCTTTGGCTATTCCCATACCATTATCTTTCATCAGTAGTCTGTAACTGTTTTCTGTTTCTTCAAGGTTCACTTCTATATCTGTTTCTTTTGGACTGTATTTAATAGAATTGGATAAAATATTGATTAATACTTGATTTATACGACTGGGGGATGCTTCTACAAAATATGGTTTGTTAGGCTCTTCAAATAGTATAGTCTGGTTTTTTTCTTGTGCAGCTATTAAGCATTGCTTTACTGCCATTTTGGTAAGCCCTACTAAATCTACTACTTCAAGTTCCATATCTGCCGGATTATCATCCAAGCGCGATAATTCTAACAAATCGGTTACTAAAAGTGACATTCTTTTGGCTTCTGCTTCTATTACCCGCAAAAATTCTTCTGCTGTCTCCGGTTCATCTAATGCACCACCCAACAAAGTTTCGGTATAACTAGATATAGAAGCCAGAGGTGTACGCAGTTCATGGGAAACATTAGCAACAAACTCGCGGCGCATATTATCCAAACGGGCATGTTTTGTTATGTCTTGGAGAACTATAACAAATCCGTCTACTGCACCTTGCTGATGAGTATAGGGCGTACAGCTTGCTGCAATATGACGGTCGCTTGCTGTTATCGTTGATTCAAGTACACCATCAGAGGCAAGAGACATTACTTCTTCTTGGTCAAAGCCTAGTCGCATCAGCATTTCGTTTAATGGTTGTTGGTCTAGGTCATCAAATTGCAGTAATATGCCGGCGGCAGTATTAGCATGGGTTATATTACCCATTGCATCGTAGGCCAAAACCCCGTCTGCCATATTATGAAGTACTGCTTCATGCTTGCTTTTTTCTAAAGCAAGGGTAGATACCATTGCATTTAAGCCTTTAGCCATGTGATTAAAGCTTGCTGACAATTGGCCTATTTCATCTTGGCTGTGGACTTTCAATTCTTTATTTAAATTTCCATGAGACATCTCTTTTGCATGACGGGTTAGTGCTACAATAGGTTCGCTTATGGTACTTGCAAATAAGTACCATAAAATCACTGTAATAATCAAAGCCATTAAAACCATCATAACAAGAGAGCCTGTTAGTTGCGCAAGACGATCATTCATTGGTCGGGCACTTATTCTGGTATAAATGATATAGGATATACCGTCGCGTTCTACGGGCATGGCAAAGGCTATCCATTCTTGTTCTATGTCATTAAAGTCCGGCCCGCGTGTTCCTATTGAAAAGCCGAGTTCTCCGCCTATTGCTGCAATCACGGCTTGATCAGTAAATTGGTGATTGCCAAATTCAAAAGGGGCAATGGGGGTACCTATTCCGCTAAGTATTACTTCTTGAATATAGTGTGCCTCTGTAGGAAGGCGGCGCAATTGTTCAAATTCGTCTACCCATTGGCCCGGAGGAAAGTTTTGTACAATTTGATCATTAACATACCTTGCTCGATCCATCAATTGATTTTTAATAGTTTGTTGTTCAGTATTTCGGACATCTATAAGCATAAAAGAAGCACTGATACTCATTACTATGAGCACCACCGCTGTACAGATTGAAACCATTTTTATTCGGATACTAAGCATTTAAATTTCCTCTGTATCTCTCATGAAATGGTATCCAACTCCTCTTTTTGTAAGTACATATCGAGGTTCATTAGGGTTAACCTCAAGTTTAGTGCGTAAACGGCGAATTGTTACATCTACAGTACGTACATCTCCCAAATATTCATAACCCCAAACATTTTCTAATAGGTTTTCACGAGTAAAAACCTGGTCATTTTGGGTAGCCATGTACTTTACTAATTCAAACTCTCGTCGTGTTAATTCTACCGGCTCGCCATCACGGCGCACTTCATATAAGTCCGGATTTATGGTTAAGTTGCCAAATGTGAGCATTTTTTCACTTTTTCCATTAACGGATTTGCTCTCATCAGTTTCTGATATTCCTTTACGACGCAAATTTGCCTTAACGCGAGCCATCAGCTCTCTAACACCAAAAGGCTTAGTTACATAATCATCAGCACCAAGTTCAAATCCTATTACTTTATCCACTTCTTCCACTCGTGCAGTTAGCATAATAATTGGAACTTGGGATTTTTTTCTGATTCGACTGCATACCTCGTAGCCGTCTAAACCCGGCATCATGATATCCAGCAAAATTAACCCCGGATCTTCTGACAAAGCAAGAGCAAGTCCTGTTTCGCCGTCATAAGCCTTGATAGTTTGATAGCCTTCCTTTTTCAGATTATAAGCTACTATATCTACTATATTTTTTTCATCATCTACGATTAAGATTTTTTCCATGCTTACATCACCTTCTATTTGGATCTGCTACGCGGGTGCCGATCTCTACTATTTGCGTGATCATTGCTCTCACTTCTCGTTCAGATACTATTACTTCCGACTCCGGCCTACCGTTTATTCTTGTGATATGAATCACTAATTCTTGTTCACCGGCCGAACCATAACGTGTTGTTTGCTGAGAACCTCTGTACAAATCAGGATTTACTCGCTCTTCAATTTCTAAGGGAATAGCTTCTCTTCTGGAAATTGACTCTACAGTAACTACAGGCAACAAAGGATGTTCATATTGTATAAATAATTCTGTGCCAACTGATAAAGTCCCATGCTCTGAGACATGAGGATTATATTCCAACAACTCTTCCAGATCAATGCCATAACTATTGGCTATATTTAATAAATTTTGGCCACTTTGTACAATATGACTTCTTAAACCGGGAGTGTTTCTGCTTAACCCGGCAATTGCCTCATTCATGCTTATTAAATCTTCTTCATTTACAAGTGCTGTTCTTATCGAAAAATCTCGTTCATTAAATCCTATTGTGTGATAATGTTCTTTTAGATTTGTTGTAAAACGAGTAAGTAAACGATTTTCAACTTCGCGTGCTTCTTCAACATTACGTAATATTGCCTCTTGAATTCCATTAACATATATAGCAGAAGCCACAATTTGGAAGGATATATGATAATTTACTAAATCATTTACTGCATATTCAAATTCTGTGATATTTTGCTGAGAACTATTGACCGGAGATATTCTAATTTCTTCATTAATCCGAATTTGAGCGTTTATATCATTTTCAATATAGTTTGAAACGGCTATTCTTAAAGTGTCTAAGTCAACATCTTCAGACATAGCGATGTAACTAATACGCTCTTCTCCAACATAAACCGCATAAGCATTGTGGTGAGTAACTGACCACACCAGCCACATTATTATTGATGTGGCCACTATAAAAGCAGTGGCTATACCAATAATACGCCCGCCGCCTTTTTTTATAAAGCGGTATACTTTTGCAACCTGCCGTTTTACAGGGGAGCTTTTTTTTGGCTTTACCCGTTGAGAATAATGCTGTTTTTGTTGACTTTGCCTATCTCTTTGGGGCGGCTGATAAGTGTATGGCCTATTTACTCTTCGAGAATTCTCTAGTATTTCTTGATGCGGCACTGCTTTTACAGTCGTTTTATTTTTGGCATCACGATATTTTTGTACTGAAACCGGCTTTGGTAAAGGCTTTAAGTCAGACATATACCACACCTCCCAGCGGGTATATACGCAAGTACAGTTTTGCTTTTGCACTTGCGTATAAATTTACATTTATGGTAACAGTGTTACAGATTGCGCAGCATTACCGGTAGGCATCATTACAACATATATCCGCATTTGGCTTCTTAAATCTCTAAAATTTAAAGGATTTCCGGTAGCAGTGTTTATTGTATTTCCATCTATCCTAATGGTTTGGCGGCGATTATCGCTACTATGTGATACTACTATAGTATGTCCATGACGCAGAGATTGAACATAGGCTATAAATCCGGTAGTACCTAGTTCGACGGCTGCATCGTCTATTATAGTAAGGTTATAAATTTCTCGGCTTTCCAAGTATAGGCTAATTTCCATGTTTAATCGCAGGTCGTATATATCATATATTTCTGGCGGCAGCACAAATCTCATTGGCATTCCTGTAGCTTGGCGAACTGTGATAGTGTCTAGGTTTTGGGTAATGTGAATTTCTTCCAATGATCCTTCAACCCTGGTACGCCTACCACGAGCGGTAACTGCTACTAGCCGAGTAAACTCCACCCTGGCCGATATTTCATCACCTATACGCAAATCTGTCCATTCCCTTAAAGCACCGTTACGAGTGATGTATGTATCGGCGGCTACCGGGAGTTCATAAATAGTTCCATCATTATCTTCAATCACCAATACAGGAGAAGATCCTACAAAGTGACGTCCTACTAAACTTCCTTGAATATTGCGGTTGCGTTCTTGCAAGCGTACATTGTGGAGAGTAGTACCAAAATAATCGAATGTCACTATCTCATTTTGGCGGATGTCCGTAAAATGTACAGGTATATTGCCGCGATGAATTTGTGTATGAGAAGTAACTGCAAAGGTAGTTTCTTCCGTTACTACTTCACCGGTAAGAAGCCTTACCCGTGAAGTACGGATAACAAGATTGGGGGAACCGGGCTGATTACCAATATCAACTATAACCCCTTCACCCCTATATAAGAAGTTTGCACTGGGGGGAGGTGTAGGAGCGGGGTCAGTAGGAAGGGGTATAGGCAACGGGGTTGGCTGTGGCGTATGAGTAGGTACGGGTATAGGCGATGGAGTTGGCTGTGGCAGAGGGGTAGAGCCTCCCGGTATAGGCGTAGGTATTGGGATAGGTACAGGTGTTGAAACCGGTGTGGGAACGTCAGAACGAGCCAGCAAGCTTATAATCTGCTGAACATCATTAAGTCCTACAGCAACCAACATACCGGGTGCAAGATCAGAAATTTGTAATCGCTCATTGTCAATTACAATAACGGGATTTATGCCAAAATAATAGCTTACCACGCCATCATCGGTATCTATTTCAATAGAATTAGAGTGTACATCGTGAACTAAACCATGAAAAGTACGGTCAAATGGATTGTTAACGGTACTTGGCTCGTTACCGCCTGGAGTTGGCGTAGGGGTTGGTGCAGGTGTAGCGGCAGTTCCGGCACCGGGGCTTCCGGGAGCTATAATACGCAAGGTATAGCACATTTGAGCAAATTCTGCTCTTGTTATATTTCTGCGAGGTGAAAAATATCCATCATAATCGCCTACTACACCCAAATGATGAGCAAAGTGAACGTATCTTCTGTACATAAGGCTTATATTAGCTTCGTCTGCAAAATTGAAAACCGGTGAAAACTCGTTAGCTTGGGCTTGATTACCGGAAAGGCGCATAACAAAAGCACTAGCAGCTTCTTTAGTAAGCGTAGCCGGAGCCTCAACACCATTTGCGTCTCTTCTCATAAAATTTGCTAAATCATCTTGGGTTAATATGCCTAGTTCCAATAAAAAGGCAATTTCTCTGTCAGCAACTCTTCGCCAATTAGGATGAACAACAGCAAGGTTTGCCAAAATTGCACTATGGCGTTCATAAGCACGGTCAAACACGGCTTGATCTGCCGGAGTTATACTTGCAGGAGAGTATCTAAATCCTGCTGCCATAGCTAAGGTGATAGCTGTTTCAAATGAATCCATTACTCGGCTTGGATTAAAGTTGTTGGAAGCATCCCCCACCATATAACTGCCGTTAGCAGGATTAGATACCCAGCTAATAGCCTCTAGTGCAAAATGGTTAGAAGGCACATCTCTAAAAATGTTGGCACTGACTGTGGTTGGAATGATCATAGAGAGGATTACAGACAGTACCAGGGCTTGCCGCAAAATTTTCAAATCAAATCATCCTTTCTGATCTCATGCCGCTTAATACAGGCATGTTTTGGGTTTAGTACAAAACACATCACAGCTAATAAATTGTTGCCGGATATGTTCTTGTGCTTTAAGTGCATCAAATTCTGTAAGAAAATATGCAAACACTGTGGGGCCACTTCCTGACATATTTACGCCCAATGGATTTTGTGTATTAAATGCTGTAATTAGGTCAAAAATCTCCGGATGCATATCAGTAGCTAAAGCTGTAAGGTCATTGCTTAAATTGTCGGCTATTTTGTTAATATTCCCTGAAGCAAACGCTTTTACCATTTCAGGAGATTTTTTTTTCGTTTGCTGTTTTTTCGCCGACGGCAAGTGGAGGCGAAATGTTTTTGGTTGCTGAATGTTTCGGTTGGTTTGTGCATTCCGGTTTTGCTGCACTGTATGCGACCGGCGACTAAAAATTTCTTTAGTGGACACAGGGATAGGCAAATGCGCCAATACAATCCAAATATCCGGATGCGAAGGTAAGGGCGTTAATTTCTCGCCTATACCTTCGGCCAAGGCAGTACCACTTCCGGAAGGCTCAATATTGCTCATCAAACAAAAAGGAACATCAGCCCCCAAGTTTCTTCCCATTTCAAACAATCTTTCTTGAGGAATGTTAAGTTCAAGTAAAGTATTTAAGCCAAGTAATGTAGCAGCACAATTGCTGCTACCACCGGCAAGCCCGGCAGCAACAGGAATATTTTTTTGTAATTCTACAGAAATACCGCATCGTAAGTCATAGGCAGTTAATATGGATTTTGCGGCTTTGTATATTAAGTTACTTTCATCTGTAGGAAGGCCATAACAATCAGTTTTAATTTCAATCTCTAAATTGCCGGAAGATACAGCAGTACTTGTTTTCCTGATTAATAGAGTGTCGTATAAACATATCGACTGCATCACTGAAACAAGGTTATGGTACCCGTCTGGCCTCTTGTTAAGTACATCCAGTGTAAGGTTTATTTTTGCCCATGCTTTCATTGTAATAGTACTCATGAAGTAATTATAGCCACTCATACACGTACTGTCCATACGGAAAAAATAAAAATTCCAAAAAAAACCACATGAATATAAATTTCGATACAGCATGTTACATTTTGTAAAAGCTCAATAAATCCAAAGGTGTTGTAGACATGTTTATACTAATAGCGTATTATATATTCAATCATTTTTAACAAAAACTTGCTTCTGAGGAGGATATGGACAGATCTAATGCTTTATGATGCCTTGTTACTGATGTTGTAATTGGTTTGAAAGGAGATTTTAGGATGAAAAGGATTTTAAAACAAAAAAGCTTCAAATTGGGTGTTTTCGTACTAACTTTACTTATGCTTTTAGCCCCTATGCCTCTCACTACGGTTCAAGCACAGACGCTTACATCTGCAACTGTTCAACGTGTTATAGATGGCGATACATTTGTGCTAACTAATGGGGAGAGGGTTCGATTTATTGGGATAGACGCTCCGGAAATAGGCGAACCCGGCGCAGCAACAGCAACAGAATTTGTAAGATCAAGAGTTGAAGGCAGAACTGTTTGGCTTGAGGCAGATGGAGCAGACAGAGATCAATTTGGCAGGTTAAGACGTTATATTTGGTTGCAACAGCCAACAAATTCAAACGACCATGCCCAAATACGAGCACATATGTTAAATGCACAGTTGCTGCAACAAGGCCATGCTCGACCCATGATTCTTGGTGCTGTTAGGCATGAACAATTATTTAGGCAGTTGCACCAACAAGCAAATACATTTATAGGAAACAGAAACTCGTTAGTTTTTCATAGAGCTACGTGCAGATCTCTTCCGGCTCCTGCAAATCAGTTAGCACTACCTTCCCGTGCAGCTGCTATAAACCAAGGATTTAGAGCATGTGGAGTATGTACGCCTTAAATACAAATATATTTCTATAACACAAGTTCGACGAAGCAAGTTTAAAAATGATTATTAGGGCGTGTTCCCACTATTAAAGCAAGCCAATAAATGCTAAAATAGAGATATGGAGATAACAGAAGAACACTACGAAAAATTGAAACACATATTGCCGGTGCAAAGAGGCAATGTATCAGTGGAAAACGTGAAGTTTATAAATGCC
>WQVX01000072.1 GCA_009785615.1 Defluviitaleaceae bacterium
CGCCTTAGCCGGACAAAGAGCCGAAATGCAAGGCACAGCCAATACTTTCTTGGCGGGTGCGCAACTGGTAATGGGCGTTTACTCTATTAGCGTAATAGGCCGGCAGGTAGCGTCAGGTTTTAGGCTGACCATAAGCAGGCCAAGCAATATAAGCTTTAGACCGCCTATCCAAAGATTTGCAATAGCAGGTGGCGGTAATCATTACGAATTTGTAGTGCCCATAACCTGGCAAGGTAGCTTTGCCGTTAGCCATAGCATGACTTCCGTCAGTCAGATGTCCGCCCATCAGATTGGGCAGCTTACCCACGCTATTCAGATGGCTGCAAGTGGCGGGGGGATGCCTCCTCAGATACCAAATGAACTTAGACCTCAACATTTGATGGAGGAGCTTGCTCAAAGTGGAGTTAGACATAACCCAGATGATGTAATAATGGTTGTGAGAACACCAGATGGTAAATTATTATGGCTCGAAACTGGAAATTCAAATGCAGGATTGAAGCATATAGTAGATAGACATGCTTCTGACCTTGCCTCTAAAGGAATACCAGAGCGAGATATACCAAAATTTATGCAACAGATGCTGCAAACTTCTCCCATACGTACCGGTGCTGGCGGCAGTGGGCCTTTTGCAGATTTCCAAATAGGTAATGATATCTTTAGAGTAGCCTATGGAACTAATGGGTTTATTGTTTCTTTTTATCCAATTGGATAGTTTATAAAAAAGAGCTGGGAGATGGATATTTATGAAGAAGTATCAATTGAAATTTTGGTTTGAACACGGAGGGGGTTGCTGCTGGAGCATAAATGATAAGGCAAAGAAAAAATATGGATATGCTATAAAAAACGATACTCTTCCTATTTCTAATTTAACTATAGAAAGCCTTAATGAGTTGGAAAAAGAATTTTCTACGTATCTAAACTGGGATGATCCGATTAAACCTTCACCATGGACAACGGAACAAAAAAATTCATTTATCAAAAAAGCGACCATTTTGTGTCAAAGATTGCAAAATGAATTAGGTAAAGAATTTGATGTGCTAAATGAAGTTAAACGGTCTATAGAGATATGAAATATTTTTGTTAATCACACATTTATTAAGTTCCAAGTCAATAGTCCAATTCTTTGGTTATTGACTTGGATTCATTTCAATTATTTAAGCCTGAATGTGTAATAAATGGAAAAAATCAGTTGATATAAATGCAAACGAATATGCTTATGTTGACAGAGGGAGTAAATGAACTATGAACTCTTTAAATATTTTATTTCCCTATTCATTCGCTATTGAATTAATTGAATTAAACTGGTATGACATTTTAGTTGCTGTTAATAATGGTTTTTTATCTCATCAAACTGCTATTGACCATGCCTTACGTGAGTTATCATTGAATGAAAATCCACTACAAGATACTCTAAATTTGGCAATATTGACTCCGGCCGAAGCCGTTTACCCACATTCAATTTTTCCTTATCTTGAAAAATTGGCAAACGATGTATCTGAACAAGAAAAAAGCATTACGAAACAAAAGATGTTATATCTGATTTTAAAATGGATATCTGACAATAAAGTGAAATTTGACAATCCCCTTAACATCCTGGAATTCATTTATGCTGATTTTGATTATCCGGATAACCTTTCGCACCTTGTTAGGTATATGCCACGTGATCCAAGTCAACCTATACTTAATGATGAAGAATTATTTAAAAGGTCAAATATTTTTCTTGAAGATCAAAAGTTTTTATTTGATGGTAGTAGTCAGCAGTGTGAGTGATGTAAAATAGCTTAAAACCTGAATGTGCTGTATCATTAAAACGATCATCAGTGCATTCAGGTTATTTTCTTTACAAGGATGTGTTAACATTGTATACAAAAGGTATAAAACCCGTAAGTACATCAATTTATATCAATCCACCGGCTTGGTTAAAAATTTCTGCTAAAAATTACGATTATCTTGTGTTGGATAAAGATGCCACTAAGCATGATGTAGATTTGTTTCTATTTAGTCTATTTATCTACAATAATATCTCTTTTACAGATGATCCAAAGCTTAGTATATTAAATTTATATAACGAGATTAGCAAAAATGATGGAATTGTTCTAGGTGGAGGATTAATGTTTTTTGAGGGGGAGAAAAAAATATTGCCTAGTTGCTGCTGTGGCTTAGAAGAATGGGCAGAAACAATTAATGATATATCTAACAGAAGAGGAGTTTGGCTTGGACATGATCCTACACCAACAATTGAATACCGAGAACATAATATTATAATGTGGTCTGATGATTATAGTAAAAAACCAAAAAGCGACTTAGTTAGCATTGAATTTTCTGTAACGGAATTGGAATACTTTCTTCCACAATTGAGAGATGACATGCGAAACTTCTTCGAGATACCATTTTATGAAAGGCTAAGCGAAATAGATAATAATAACTATAAAAGAACAATTTCGGCTGTAATGGCAGGATTTAATGTTGTTTAAACATATCGTCATTATTTGATTTTCAAGAAAGTAGGCTGATCATTTTGATCAGTCTATTTTTTGCATGAGCTATTATTGTGCAATTTCGGAGTAAAAATATACCATTCCCTATACTTGAGCTATTTTAAAAGGAAATTCAGTTGGGGAGTGTGGCTCACCAACTGATCTTACAAAGCCTCTGAATGCCTTTAAAATGGCACTTGGAAAATTTCAACTTTCAAATTGCACATTTATAGATCATTCTTTACATTTAACTTGAACTTGGCGTAACACGAACTCCATTTATAATGACCGCTGTAACTGCTTCTACATCAATTGGAGCATCTGTAAAGAAGAAAAACTCGAAGAAATCAAGCCCAACACCACCGGAACTTCCTTTTGGTCTAATGTTGAACCAACGATTTTCCAATTCAATTTCTACCCTGGGGTGTAGGCGATGAAAATGAGCGTCCCACTCATGAGTCCCTTTCATTTGAATCCCTAATGGGCTAAGAGACATATACTCAATATGGATATCCACAGCCTCAACGTTTTCCCACGAAAGCACTTGATAGTTAGGTTCGCTGATATTTACTTGAAGCTTCCATTCTCCTACAACCGGCCTTTGCACTTGCCCGGAAAATTGAGTGCAGTTAATACTATTACCAACTAATTCTAATGTTTTGGCTCTAGCGATTCCAATATCGCCAACAATACGCATTTCAAAATATGAAGTATTGTTAGCTTGGTCAAAGTGAAGCCTATTCATGCTACTTCCACCACCGCGTGAAAGTTGACCGTCTACATAAAATTCAATGTCAGGCCACATATAACGGGTCAATCTATTTTCGTCGGTTATATCTTGCATTGTCAGATACAGCAAAACTACACTGTTGACTTGCTGCGCGCCTATTACCTCTAAGCGTATGCCCTGATCTTCTGCATAAGAAGGTTTTGTTGGTGCTGTCACCAAATCTATAAAGGCAGGATTAAACCGTGAATTAAACATATCCAATCCACCGCTTGCAGCATACCCGGTAGCGGATATTGTCACAAAAATAAATGCAACAACGGCGGCCACAGAAAATTTACTATACCTTTTTACTTTTTTCTTTTCCATATGTTCCATTCTCCTTTTTAATTTATCCTTATCAACTTTAATTTGCGAAAATGCATCGTAAATGCGCTGCTCTTCTCTATCAAATTCTTGGTTTGTATTTTTCATATTTTGACCCCTTCCTGTTCGTGGTTAAAATCCAAGTAATCTGCCAGTTTCTTTTTGGCACGTTCGTATCTCTTGCGCAAAGCAGCAGGGGATGATCCCATTTGTTCGGATAACTCCTCGTAGCTGTATCCTTCAAAAATGCGTCCATAAATTAAAGCTCGATCTTGTGGTTTAAGCAAACCTAAAGCATAAAGTGTTTCGTCGTTAAGTCCGGTTTGCTCAGAGCTTACCACAGTATTTTCAGGGATATCACCAAAAAAGAGAACACGGCGTTTTTTCAATTTATTAATACTTTGATTGTATGTGATTTTGTATAGCCAGGCGGAGGGGTTATCACCTTTAAAAGAAGCTTGGTTTTGGTAAGCAATTATGAATACATCTTGTACCACATCTTCCGCATCCTGATGATTATAAAGTATAGAGGTTGCATAACGCAGCAATTTTTCACCATATGTGTCTATCAATTCTTCCATTTGTAATACCACTTAATTCATCATCTCCCATTTATGATTTAGTATTATGCAAGGTAGTCTAATATATCAATCGATTGAACACCCTTATAACAATTGAGAAAGGTCATTTGTGACATGAGTGAATAAATTTCCACCGTTTTTGTTTGAGAGACTTGTTATAGTCATTTGTTTTGTGACAAATAAGCTATAAAAAAAGACCGGCGGTTTTAAAAACCACCGGCCTTTTTATTTTCCTACGTAAGCATACCCTGCCCATATCTTGGAGGAACTTTACCATTAAGATAGTCTATCCTCTCACAGAGGGTTTTAACTATTTTATAAAGCAATTCTGAATTGTTTTCAATTATGCTATAGGCATTCATTTGGTTAATTTCCAACACTACTGTTTCTTCAGATGATGTAATTACAGTAGCCGCTCTGGGTTTTAACAGGAATAAGGACATTTCTCCAAAGAAGTCGCCGGGGCCAAGCTGAGTTATTAACACTTGGTCAACAGCACCATAGTTTTTCACTATCCGCACATTACCTTGCAGTATAATATACATGCAGTATGGTTCTTTATCTTTTTCGCGGATTATGATGGTATTTTTAGAATAACTTTTGGCAGTAGATAGTTCTTGCAATTGTTCCAAATCAATCATATGCATACCCTCACTTAACCTAGATTTAGAAGCCGTGTTGCTCTTAGCTCCTCACATTTATAAAAATTTTTTTATCTCCATAATTTCATCCCTGTACGCAGCCGCTTGTTCAAATTGCAACTCTGATGCAGCTTGGCGCATTTTTTTCTCCAGGCTCTTTATAGCGGTTACAAGTTCTTCTCTATTCATAGATTCAGGATCTTTGGCAAGTCCTTTTTGCTTTTTGTTTTCTGTTGGGGCGGCTGTTGCTTTTATTAATTCTCTTATCTTTTTAGTAACGGAGCGGGGTGTCCAACCATGAGCTTTATTAAATTCTTCCTGAATATGACGACGTCTATTAGTTTCAGAAATAGCTCGCGACATAGAATCGGTTATTTTGTCTGCATACATTATGACATGGCTGTCAACATTACGGGCAGCCCGTCCTATTGTTTGTATCAAAGAGGTTTCAGAGCGTAAAAATCCTTCTTTGTCAGCATCCAAAATGGCTACCAAAGCACATTCAGGAATATCAAGCCCCTCTCTCAACAAGTTAATTCCTACCAATACATCAAATACATCCATGCGTAGATCGCGAATAATTTCAATACGCTCTAACGTATCTATGTCTGAATGTAAATATCGTACCCGCACCCCGGCCTCACTAAGGTATCCGGTTAAATCTTCTGCCATTTTCTTAGTAAGGGTAGTTACTAATACCTTTAAGTTTTTATCAGTAACTTTGTGTATTTCTCCCAGCAAATCATCTATTTGCCCTTTTACAGGCTTAACAATAACCTCCGGGTCAAGCAATCCTGTAGGGCGAATAATCTGCTCTGCTACCTGTTCAGTATGTTGCTTTTCAAACACATTAGGGGTTGCGGATACAAACATCATTTGGTTAATACGTCCTTCAAATTCATCAAAACGCAAAGGGCGATTATCTAATGCAGAAGGAAGTCTAAACCCAAACTCTACCAAAGTGGATTTACGAGACCTATCGCCTTCATACATTCCTCGTACCTGGGGAATAGTTACATGAGACTCGTCAGCAAAAATCATAAAATCATCAGGAAAATAATCCAGCAAAGTATGAGGGGTACTACCTGCCGGGCGTCCGGCCAAGTGGCGAGAATAATTTTCTATACCGGAGCAAAAACCAATCTCGCGTAACATCTCAATGTCATATCGGGTTCTCTGCATGATCCGTTGAGCCTCAATAAGCTTGTCCTCGGATTTAAAGTATTCAATTTGTTCTTTTAGTTCTTCTTCAATGCCTGTAATAGCAGCTTCCAATTTTTCTGCACCTGTTACAAAGTGTGAAGCCGGGAAGATAGTCGCATGATTACGCAAACCAACAATATCTCCGGTTAAAGCATGAATTTCTGTAATACGCTCAATTTCATCACCAAAAAACTCTACCCTTAAAGCATTTTCAGATGAATTAGCCGGAAAGATCTCCACTACATCGCCGCGCACTCTAAATGTACCACGCTGGAAGTTGATGTCATTTCTATTATATTGGATATCTACCAGCCGCCGCAAAACCCGGTCACGATCTCTTTCCATACCGGGCCGCAGAGATAACATATTTTCTTTGTATTCTTCCGGATCACCAAGGCCGTAGATGCAGGATACACTTGCGATTATAACCACATCTTTCCGTTCTAACAAGGCCGATGTAGCAGAGTGTCGCAGTTTATCTATTTCTTCATTGATAGCTGAGTCTTTCTCAATAAATGTGTCGGTGGAAGGGACGTAAGCTTCCGGTTGATAATAGTCATAATAACTTACATAGTATTCTACAGCATTGTTGGGGAAAAACTCCTTAAATTCGCTGTATAACTGAGCCGCCAGGGTTTTATTATGAGCCATTACTAAAGTAGGGCGTTGCAGCTCTTGGATAACATTTGCCATAGTAAACGTTTTGCCGCTGCCGGTTACTCCAAGAAGAGTTTGGAAGCGTTTACCATCTCTAAACCCCCGAGAAAGGGCAGAAATTGCTTCCGGCTGGTCGCCTGTTGGCTTAAATTCGGAGACAAGTTCAAATTGCATAGCATCACTTCCTTATACCTCCATTATACGACTGTGACCTATTACCTGCAAGCAAAAAAAAGACCGCAATTTTGCGGTCTTTTTTAATTTATGGTGAGATTTTTTGTGCATTAATTTTTACACCGGGCCCCATGGTGCAGGCAAGCACCACACTTTTAAGATAGGTACCTTTTGCAGCAGAAGGTTTGGCTTTAATAAGAGCACCCAAAAGGGTGTTAAAATTGTCTGTAAGTTTTTCATTGCCAAACGAAACTTTGCCTATAGGAACGTGAACAATGTTTGTTTTATCCAAACGATATTCTATTTTACCGGCTTTAATTTCGGTTACTGCTTTGCTTACATCCATAGTTACAGTACCGGCTTTTGGATTTGGCATAAGTCCTTTGGGGCCAAGTATACGCCCAATACGACCTACTACACCCATCATATCCGGGGTAGCTACTACCACATCAAATTCAAACCAGTTTTCAGTTTGAATTTTTGTAACAAGCTCTTCTGCACCAACAAATTCAGCACCGGCTTTTTCTGCCTCTGTAGCTTTTTCGCCTTTTGCAAATACAAGTACACGCACTTTTTTACCGGTACCATGGGGCAATACAACTGCACCCCTAACTTGTTGGTCTGCATGGCGAGAATCTACGCCTAGCCTAACATGTGCTTCTATGGTTTCATCAAATTTAGCAGTTGTCGTTTTTAGTACAAGATCTATAGCGTCAGAAACATCGTAAAGCATTTCTTTATCTATTAATTGAGCTTTTTCCCTGTATTTTTTGCCTCTTTTCATCTAAACACCCTCCTAGTCCTTTACCACTATACCCATACTACGGGCAGTACCGGCGATAACGCTCATGGCCGACTCTATGGATGCAGAGTTAAGGTCCGGCATTTTTTGTTCCGCAATTTTGCGAACTTCTTCGCCAGTAATAGTGGCTACTTTATCTTTTTGAGGTACCGCAGATCCTGATTCAATATTACATGCCTTCTTTAACAAAACTGCGGCTGGTGGGGTTTTAGTGATAAAAGTATAGCTTTTATCTGCATAGATGGTAATAACAACCGGTATTACCAATCCAACTTGAGACTGGGTGCGCTCGTTAAATTCTTTACAAAAACCCATAATATTAAGGCCATGTTGTCCCAATGCAGGGCCGACAGGTGGGGCTGGGGTTGCCTTACCTGCATTTATTTGCAGTTTGACATACCCGGCGATTTTTTTTGCCATAATAATCTCCTTTTGCGGTATGACAGCAAAAAAGCACTGTCTAACGGGTTGTACCCTCCCGCTTAGTTAATAAAAACAACTTTTAAATTTAAAGCTGTCTTATTACATTTTTTGCAACATATGAAAGTCAAGCTCTACAAAAGTATCACGTCCAAAGACGGAGAGCTTGATTCTTACCGATTTTTTCTGATGATTAACTTCTTCTACATTTCCAATAGAGCCTTCAAATGGGCCGTCAATAATCTTAATTAGTTGACCGGGATTTAAATCAAAAGGTATTACGTTACCATCTATACCCATGGCTGCAATTTCTTCTTCTGTTAAAGGTACAGGCTTAGAACCGGGCCCAACAAAGCTTGTTACACCTCGGGTGTTACGCACAACATACCAAGTATCATCATTCATTACCATTTTAAGAAGTACATAACCCGGCAATACCTTGCGCTGAACAATCTTTTTGCGTCCATTTTTCATTTCTATTCCATCCTGGAGCGGAACTACTACTTTATCAATAAGATCGTGCATACCACGATTCTCTATGATTTTTTCGATATTGGCTTTTACTTTATTTTCATAACCGGAATAGGTGTGTACCACATACCATTTAGATTCTTCTGCCATAATTAACTCCCTAGGCTAAGAACCCAACTATTGTAGTATAAAGTGTAGCTAAAGCACCATCCAACATTGCAATATAGGCTCCAAAAAGTCCGGAAATAATGACCACAGTGATAGTTTTGCGAATCAACTCAGGACGGCTTGGCCAAACTATTTTATCAAATTCGCTACGATATATTGTATAGGTGCCGTATAATTTATTTTTTCCTTTTTTTTCTTTATTCTCGCTACTCATCACTTAGTCTCCCGATGGTTAGTGTGTTTATTACAGAAACGGCAAAACTTTTTAATTTCCATACGATCCGGGTGGTTCTTTTTTTCTTTTGTTGTGTTGTAGTTGCGTTGCTTACAATCTGTACAAGCAAGAGTTATCTTGGAACGCATAAGTTATCCTCCTTTAAAAACGAACGTAAATATACATAATCACAAAAAAGATGTATTTTGGCTAAAACAAGTTAGTTTCAATACATTTTTAATAATTGCACAGCAAATAATTGCCACATTCAAGTGATAGTATCATACGGAAAGGTTCATGTCAAATTTTCCATAGGATTTTGCAGCGTTAAATTATCGACTCTATAAAATTACCAAACTGCATACGTCCCGTTTGTGTATCTTTAAATACGCCACAATCAATCAGTACTTTTAAAAACACTTGCCCAATTTCATGACGAAGGATTTCCTCTGCTTTTTCAATAGAATTTGTATTTCCGTAACGTTTTAACAAGTCAGAAATCCAAGTTTCATGAGGTTCAAGCAAAGGGTCATTGCCTAATTTAAATGTTATGTGCCCTGCCAAAATCTTTGTCACTATGCCAAATGTCTTATATAGACGTCCCGGTAAAATAGCCAATCCCAATACTTCAATTAATCCGATATTTTCTTTTTTTATATGGTGCCATTCCGAATGCGGATGAAACAGCCCTAAAGGATATTCGCCAGTAGTACGATTATTGCGTAGTACCAAGTCCAACTCCAGTTGATTAGCCTGATTGTATCGGATAATCGGCGTAACAGTATTATGAGGAATTTCTCCCGAAAATGCACGAATATCTGCTTGCGGATCTGAGTATTTACGCCAATGTTCTAATATATGATTAGCTAGTTCAGCAAGATTAACATCGGTGTTATCCGTATCATCTGCATCCCCTGTAACAGTTAACCTTATCACTGATAACGGCCATTCTACTTGTGATATAGATATTCCCGGATATTTAGAATGCTGATATTCGACATAGGTTTTTGCACTATCAAGAGGGAATCGGTGCCGCCCACCTTGAAAATGATCATGGGAAAGGATTGAGCCGCCCACAATGGGTAAATCGGCATTGCTTCCAATAAAATAATGAGGAAAGTCCTTAACAAATTCTATAAGCTTATGAAATGTGCCTTTGTTGATTTTCATAGGAGTATGTTTTTCATTAAATACAATACAATGTTCATTATAATAGAGATAAGGTGAGTACTGAAAATACCAATTTTCATTGTCTAACGAAACAGGGATAGCTCGCAAGTTTTGCCGTGCCGGATGGCCGGATGTGCCTCCAAAACCAATATTTTCGACGCAAAGTAAACATTTGGGATAATCTGAGGATTGGCCTTTGCTTGCTATAGCAATATCACGAGGATCTTTTTCCGGTTTTGATAGGTTTATGGTTATTTCCAAATCGCCATACAAAGTATCTGCTATCCATCTTTTATTTTTTTTGATATGCTCCACTTGAATATAGTTACATGACCTGCACAAGTAATAGAAATAATTTGTAGCCTCAGTTGGGTCATTGGAATACTTAATTAAAAAGGATCTTAGTGTTTCAGATGGGCGAGGCATAAGAAGGTTCATTAACTCGGCTTCCATTACCTGATTATCAACCAAAGCTGCAAGAATAGGTGAGGCATTATCACAGTTTTTATAAGCAGGATTAGGATTTCCAAATTTTTCAGGATCAGCAGTAATTTTTAAATATGATAATACCTGATTGCGTACAAATACTAAATCGCAAGGCTCCATCAATTCTTTATCCAAGGCATATTGTAATAAAGATTCTACAGTACTATGCATTTTTAAAACCCTCTGGATACTTTGAGTGCCATTGCCACGCAGAATCAATAATTGTTTCTAAGTCAGTACGCACCGGGTTCCATCCCAGTTCTTGCTTAATTTTTTCAGAAGAAGCAATGAGCACTGCCGGATCACCGGAACGACGCCCCTTTTGCTCTATAGGAATTTTACGTCCTGTCACATGACACGCGGTATCAATAATTTCTTTATTAGAAAAGCCATTGCCACTACCCAAATTGTAAGTAAGAGAAGGAGAACCACTTTCTAATTTTTTAAGTGCCAGGATATGTGCATCTGCAAGGTCTGTTACATGAATATAATCCCGTATGCAAGTACCATCCGGCGTATCATAATCGTTGCCGTAAAGCGGAAGTGAAGAGAATTTTCCCATTGCTGTTTGCAATATTATAGGGATAAGATGCGTTTCAGGTGTATGATCTTCGCCAATTTCTCCACTACAATGTGCCCCTGCCACATTAAAATAGCGCAACGTTGCATATGAAAGGTTATAGGTTTGCTCATACCATTTTAAAATTTTTTCTACTGTCAGTTTTGTTTCGCCGTATGGATTTACCGGCAAAGTAGGACTGTCCTCTGTTATAGGTATGGCGGAAGGCTCTCCATATACTGCCGCAGTAGATGAAAAAACTATATTCCTAACATCATGCTTTAACATAGACTTTAGCAAGCTTAATGCACCAACCACGTTATTTTCATAGTATTTCATTGGTTCACTAACACTCTCGCCAACTAATGAATATGCCGCATAATTAACTACAGATGATATTTTATTTTCAGTAAACACTTTATCCATCAAAAGTGAATCTCTCAAATCACCTTGATAAAAGCGCGCCTCTTTTCCTACAGCCGCCTTGTGCCCTTTTTCTAAATTATCAACTACTACGGTTTCATGCCCTTGCTCCAGCAACTCTGCTACCATATGACTACCTACATATCCAGCTCCGCCACATATTAAAATCGCCATTTTCATTCCTCATTCACTAGAGTTCTTAATAGAGTTCTTACATAACTTCTCCGGCTCCAATTCCTGTTTCGGCTACATAAAATTCCGCAGTAAGCCCTGTTTGGGTAGAATATTCATTTCCCACAAATTCCATAAAATGCTCTACAGCATCCGCTGCTACAATGCTTACTGTACAGCCACCAAAACCGGCACCTGTCATACGTGAACCTAATACGCTTTCAAGTTTCCAAGCCGATTCTGCCAGTACGTCCAATTCATTGCCTGTGACACTGTACAAATCTCTAAGTGATATATGAGAATTATTCATTAATTCTCCAAAAAGACCTAAATCACCACCATTAAGTGCGGAAACAGCAGCAAACACACGTGCATTTTCTTGCACTACATGGGTTGCCCTGTTTCTGATAATAGGATCTTTTATTAATTCTACATGATCTCTAAAAGTTTCAGGGTCAAGATTGCATAAGTATTCTATGTCACATTCTTGCTGCAATATCCTTAAAGCTTCATTACATTCGCTTTGACGTTCATGATACTTAGAATCCACAAGAGCGTGTTTTTTGTTAGTATTTGTAATTACCATTTTATATGAGCCTAAATCAAAGGGTACATATTCGTGTTGTAAGTTTAGACAGTCAATCATAATTGCATGATCTTTTTTACCCATACCTACAGCGTATTGATCCATTATGCCGCAATTTACACCTACAAACTGATTTTCGGCTCGTTGGCAAAGCAATACCATTTCCTTCATAGATAAGTTAAGATCAAATAAGCCGTTTAGTGTTACAGCGGTCAACAATTCGATGCTGGCAGATGAAGAAAGCCCGGAGCCGTTTGGAATATCGCCCCATATATAAAAATCAAACCCACCGATAGTATGTCCAAGCTTAATTATTTCTGCTACAACACCTTTTGGATAATTACCCCAATCGTGAACGGGATCATTTTTTAAATCATCTGTTTTTACCATTACAGGCAGATTAATGTTGCCCGAAATTAAATGGATTGTATTATCATTACGTTTTCTTGCTACGCCATATGTGCCGAAGTTAAGAGCACATGGGAATACATGACCCCCGTTGTAATCGGTATGTTCTCCAATCAGGTTTACCCTTCCCGGAGCATAAAATATACGAAGTTCACTATCATCCCCACCAAAATTTTCTAAAAATTTTTGCCTTAGATTATTTATAGACATAGCTTGATCCTTTCTGATTAGACCTCTTATGTGATTTAAAGATAAAAACTTGCGCTCATAACATTGATACGCTATAAACGCAAGTTCTTGTAATTTGTTACATGTTTGTGTCAAACAGCATTCCCATGTTCATAAATTGATTCATTTGAACCATTTGCCTTGGGTTAAAACTAAGCCCCGAATTTGCGAAATTGGACATAGATTCATCTGCATTCATAAATGCACCCGGGTTTCTGGCAGCACTATCCGCTACATTAGTAAGACGATTCATAAAACCTTGCCTGCCTCCAACATTATCCCGTGAGGCAAACCGCTCTAAGTCACCATTTTCAGCAGCAGCTTGCATACGATCTTCGTCTATGTCCATAAAACCATCACTGCCAATTGTAATGCCTATGCGATTAAGTGAGGCAGCAGAAGATCTAGCTATCTGACCCAGCTCTCGTTCTAAACGATTGCCGCGGGCACCTTCACGAGCGGAGTCCAGCATGTCGTTAAAAGAATTAACCATATGGCGGAAAGCATTGATTTGTCCTGTTTCATTCCGTCCCGTTGTAACATTAACCTGTCCCACTTCACTAAGGCGTGCAGTTACTCCAAAACCTAAATCTACATCATTAGATCCGGATGTTTGTGTCCGGCCGGTAAAACCACGGTTTACCCTAAACTGAGCATTTTGCGCATGTTGAGTAATTGAGCCTATCCCGGTTGCAGACACTGCATTGCCGGTTACATTGCTAACAGTAAAATTGGGTTGGCCTTCTCTAGCTGACCCTGTTTGTGAAGATTGCAAAGCTAAAGAACTTCTTCCGGATGCAGCATCAACAGAAACAGACGCCCTAACATCTAAATTCCTGGAATTAATGGCGTCGGCTATTCTGTCTTGAACATTTCTTACTGTATCGGTTGCGGAAACGTTAAATCTAATGTCAAACTGACGGCCGTCAATATTAAGAGCTATGTGGTTTGCACCTGTAGAAAACCCTGCCGATGATGCAAGGGCAGATGAATTTAATGACGTGCCTTCGTTTCTTTGGGCTTGAGCCACCTGAAGAACATCTACAGTGAAATCTGATTGATTAGCGTTTCTTAACCTGTTTGCACCGGCAAGTATTTCCATCCTGTCAGTATTGTCTGAAACCGCTTGAAATGAGGTAAAAGGAGAGTTTGCGTTTTCCCGACCAATCCCTCGCATGAAGTTAAGCGATTGTGCAAGTACATCTGCATTTCTTCTTAGCTCCAAAAAAGAATTTCTAAAATCCTGAGAAGTAGAGGTGGAATTACCGCCAAGCGGATTATTGTTACCAACCATTGGCATATTGTTGCTTGCGTGAACATTGTTTTGTAATGCATCCCACAAATGGGGATTTGTTGCATTAAAATTTGTGTTAAACATCATAATTATCCCTCCTGACTATTCTACATATTATAGCAGTTTGATATACTTTAGTCCATTTTTTCCTGTTAAATACATTATTTATAAGAGTGCATTCAAATCATCTTTATTTATGCCATATTCTAATCGGTCTTTCATCACCCCATCATGATAAACTGCTTTTATTCGTTCCCCTTCTTTTCGGAATCCCACTTTTTCTATAACCTTGCGGCTTGCATCATTTTCTTTATGGCAGCCTGTGGTTATGCGGATACAATCATCTTTTGTAAAAGCAAATTCAATTACTTTTTTTGTAACCTCCGGCATGTATCCACGCCTGTGATATTCAGGTAGCAACATATATCCCATATGCACTATTTTTCCTAAAGGTGTTATATCGGTTATTGTGTAGCCTATGCTACCTATAAACTGTCCAACATTTTTTTCGCAAATACAAAAATAATGTCCATCAGCATTTTCTATGCCGATTTTCAAATATTTAGCAGATTCATCAATGGAATTTGCTAAAATATCATCCAAATAATACATAGTTTTCTTATCTGACCAAAGACGATGCATTTCATCCAGATCTGATTCTTTATAGTCGCGTAGTATAAGCCTGTCTGTTTCAAGAGATATCATTGTTGCCTCCCACGATTATTTTTTTCATATATTATACCAAATCGCACTTCCGTTAAGATGAAAAAAAAGAGCCTACTGCTAAATAAGCACAGGCTCTTTTTTTCAATGCTAAAGTATATGGAAAAAAATATATTGAAATTTAGCAAAATTCGTGCTAATATCCAAGTGTAATAAAGCTTTACAGATTTTACAGAGCCACAGCGTTTGGAAGGTGCCTAGGAAACACCAACCAACGCTTGCAGGGATGATGCATCGAATCATCCACAACAAACACAGGAAGCCTGTCGCTGTAGCAATAGGTATTATACTCTGTTTCCGCTTGTAATACAATTAACACGCAAAAAGGCAGCGGATGACAGGGCGTAGTATTATTGTGCAGTTTATTCTACGGGTGTACCTGCTGTTTGCGTCCTTCTACATATGCTTTCGTTTTATTTGGGCGCGTGGGTGATTTCAGTCGATAAGACTGCATCCCTGCGTGCCTTTTTGCGTGCAAAAAATGAGATAGAAAGGAGAGAATTACCCACTAAAATTTGAAAATGAAAATGATGATTAATGTGATTAAAACAAGATTTTTCTATTGAAACCATGCGCGCAACCGGTCTCATTTTGTCACCGGTTGCGCGCGTTTTAGTATGAGTGGTTTAATAATTTCCAAGAACTAACATTCGATATAAAAAGGAAAATTATAGAGTTTTCAACTGCAAAGTTAGGTTTTAAGAACAACTGTTTGATATAATTTGAATTAATAATTACTTATAACTGTATTGACATAAACATTTACTGCTGATACTATTTACCTAATAAAACATAATCCTACATAAACCGCATTTTTATCATCTTGTGTTACTCCAAGATATCGTTGAGTAGTTGATAAAGAACTGTGATTGTAAATATCCATGATAACTGCCGGAGATATGCCACTTTTCCAAGCATGGTATCCAAAAGTTTTGCGTA
>WQVX01000073.1 GCA_009785615.1 Defluviitaleaceae bacterium
CTTATTGTTAAGTAGTTATATTGATTTTTACAACTGTACTTCTGTGCAAATGTAAATCCATTTAATTTTCTGCTTTTTTCTTTCTCTCTGTTTGTTTTTGGTTTTGAAGGTGTGTTGTCTTGATGGTTGTTTAACTTAATAATAATATGCCGGGGTGTAGCGTAGTTTGGCTAGCGCGCCTGATTTGGGATCAGGAGGTCGCAGGTTCAAATCCTGTCACCCCGATTTTGTAGAAATTATAAGCGTTGTAATGTACCTAGAAGGTGGTACCTAGTGTGTATCTGTAGCTCAGCAGGATAGAGCAACGGCCTTCTAAGCCGTGGGTCGGGGGTTCGAATCCCTTCAGATACGATATTATATTTTTGTGTATTATGGTTTAGTATAATGGTGGGTATGGCGCAGTTGGTTAGCGCGCAAGATTGTGGCTCTTGAGGTCGTGGGTTCAAATCCCATTACCCACCCTTCATTGGTATTTTAAAAATGGATTCGTATATATACGAATCCATTACTCAAGTTTTGGATCATTAGCTCAGTTGGTAGAGCATTGGACTTTTAATCCAAGGGTCCCGGGTTCGAGCCCCGGATGATTCAGTAGGAAAAGCCTTGATTTCAAGGCTTTTTTCTTTTTCATGCTAAAGCGCACAAAAAGATTTAAAGGCTACCTTTATAGGTAGCCTTTAAAAATATTAATATGCTAATTTTTTTGTTAGATATTCTACTAATTCATCTATTTTAACTCGCTCTTGAGCCATAGTATCTCTATCTCTAACAGTGACGGCTTTGTCTTCTATAGAGTCAAAATCAAATGTAATGCAATAAGGAGTTCCAATTTCGTCTTGACGCCTGTAACGTCTGCCAATCGCTCCTGAGTCATCATATTCACAAACAAAATGTGTACATAACTTTTGGTATAATTCATCACAGTGTTCCCCTAATTTTTTGGAAAGAGGCAATACTGCGGCCTTTACCGGTGCAAGAGCATGATGCAAGCGCAACACTGTACGAACATCTTCTTTGCCCTTATCATCGATAAGAATTTCTTCTTCGTAAGCCTGACACAAAAATGCTAAAGTTACCCTGTCTGCTCCCAGTGATGGCTCTACACAATAAGGTAAATAATGTTTGTTCTCGGTTTGATCATAATAGCGCATATCTTCGCCTGAATGCTCCATGTGCTGTTTTAAATCGTAGTCGGTACGATCTGCAATGCCCCACAATTCTCCCCAGCCAAATGGAAATTTGAATTCTATGTCTGTAGTTGCTTTGCTGTAATGTGAAAGCTCCTCTTCACTATGATCTCTAATACGCAAATCTTCATCTTTCATATTTAGACCTTTTAACCAGTCGATACAAAATTGACGCCAATATTCAAACCATTCCAGATCTGTCCCCGGCTCACAAAAGAATTCTAGCTCTAGCTGTTCAAATTCTCGTGTACGGAATACAAAATTGCCGGGGGTAATCTCATTGCGAAACGATTTTCCAACTTGACCTATGCCAAAAGGTATCTTTTTACGCGAAGTGCGCTGAACATTTTTAAAGTTAACAAATATTCCTTGAGCGGTCTCCGGGCGCAAATATACTGTACTCTGCTTTTCTTCAGTAACACCAGCAAATGTCTTAAACATCATATTGAATTTGCGAATATCCGTAAAATCATGTTTGCCACATTTAGGACATGATATTTTATTTTCGTCAATATAATTTTTTAACTTATCATCAGACCAGCCATCAGGCGTTTCTTCAGAGCCTTTTTCATGCAAAAAATCTTCTACTAATTTATCAGCTCTAAAACGTTCTTTACATGCACGACAGTCCATAAGAGGGTCGTTAAAACCTGCGACATGTCCACTTGCCTCCCATACAGCAGGATTCATAAGGATTGCGCAATCTACGCCTACATTGTATGGACTTTCTTGTATGAATTTTTTCCACCAAGCTCTTTTTACATTGTTTTTTAATTCTACACCTAAAGGGCCGTAATCCCAAGTGTTTGCAAAACCCCCGTAAATTTCGGAGCCCGGGTAAACAAATCCACGATTTTTAGCAAGCGCGACAATTTTCTCCATGGTTATCTTTTTATCATTTTCCATATCATCATTATTCCTATCATTAATTATTTTGCTTATGACAAAAGAAGTCCTCTAAGCTTAGCAGCTTTTTTTACTGCATCTTCAATACCTGCTCTTTCCCTAAGAAGTAAAGACTGCATTAGCAAATGGAGGTCTGCCAATGTTAAATCGTTGGCACTAATTTCAGGAAAAGTATTTTGGAATTTTACTTCTGCATTTGCAACACCTTGCATCGTTTCATCATCATCTTTTTCTTGTTTTTTAAACGCATCATTTAAAACTTTTTCATATCCTAAACCTTTAAGAAAAGCAATTAATATTTCTTCTGTACATTCACTTGCAATATCTGTTTCACCAATTAAATAATAAGGGTCTACATTAAAATTTTGAGACATAGGTACTGCTAGTTTAGCAGAAACACTGCCTGTATTATACACTCGATAAATAGTAGCACGAGATATACCTGCGGTTTCTTCAATAGTACGTTTTTTTGCTTTGGAAGAGGACTTCCATAGTTCATATACACGTTTTTTTGTTTTTGTTGGATTCGTACTAACATTAGTTTGTTTAAGTTTTTTGATAACACCCTCATCAATCATGGCTTCTCTACCTCCCTTAGCAACATTAACAAAATATGCTTATTGAATTTTCTTTGTGTAAACACAATATTTGGCTTTACATTTACAGTCTAACCTAATAAGTAAGGAAATTTAGCTATGTTTTGTATATAGTTGCATGATTAACCCAAGCCTGCTATATAATAACATGCGTTTTCATAAATAACAACACGAGATACTAAGAAAATTTCATAATAAACTGGTTTTTCCTCATAATTTCTGATACACTATCGTATGTAAAAATTTTGAAAAAACTCTTGCTAATTCCTGATTAAAGAATTAATTTAAATTTGTCTTTTTAAGGATTTAGTATTAAAAGGAATGAGAAAACCAGATGGTACGTACACGTTTTGCTCCAAGCCCTACAGGGAATATGCATATTGGCAATCTTCGCACTGCTTTATTTGAATACCTGATTGCTAAAAACAGCAATGGTACATTTGTTTTACGGATAGAGGACACAGATCAAAATCGCTATGTAGAAAGTGCTATGGATATAATTTTTGATACTTTACGTATTACCGGTCTAAATTATGACGAAGGCCCGGGTGTGGGAGGCAATTATGGCCCATATATTCAAAGTGAACGTAAAGATCACTATATGCCATATGCCAAAGAATTAATTGAAAAAGGCAAGGCATACTATTGCTTTTGCTCTAAGGATATGCCGGAAGGACAACAAAAATATAATCGTCATTGTGCTAATTTAAACCAAAATGAAATAGATTCAAAACTTGCGACCAGCGAGCCTTTTGTAATACGCCAATTAATCCCTGAAGGAAAAACAACCTTTTGTGATGAGGTTTTTGGCAGCATTACTATAGACCATGAAGAAATTGAAGATCAAATTTTAATCAAATCGGATGGAATGCCTACTTATAACTTTGCTAATGTTATAGATGATCACACTATGGCTATAACTCATGTTGTACGCGGCAGTGAATATCTTACATCCACCCCTAAATATAACTTACTGTATGAATCATTTGGCTGGGATGTGCCTGTTTATGTTCACCTGCCCTTAATGCTTAATGAGCAAGGAGAAAAGCTATCTAAACGCCGTGGAGATGCATCTTTTCAAGAATTATTGGATCAAGGACATTTGCCGGAAGCTGTAATAAATTACATCGCCTTTTTAGGTTGGAGTTCTCCTGATAATCGCGAATATTTTACTCTAGCCGAATTAGTAGAAGCTTTTGCAATCAAAAATATCAGCAAATCCCCTTCTTTATTTGATTCTAAAAAATTAGCATGGATGAATGGTGAGCATATTAAGCGATTGCCTGAAGATGTTTTTTATGATATGGCTTTGCCTGTTTTACAATCTGCTGTCCATACTCCGGGTATAAATTTGAAAGATGTTTCTAAAATGGTTCAGTCAAGAATATTGTTTGTAAAAGATATCCCGGAGTTGGTAGATTTTATTGATAAGCTTCCAAATTATGATGTAGATTTGTTTATCAACAAAAAGATGAAAACAGATGCTGCTATTGCTTTGCAATCATTAGAATCAATTATTCCTATATTCAATGACATTAGCATTGAAAATTGGAATAATCGCACACTTTATGAGGTTGCAATAGAATGCGGAAAAAGTTTGAGCCTTAAAAATTCTCAGATGCTTTGGCCTATACGCACAGCTTTGTCCGGAAAACCTTCATCCCCTTGTGGTGCTTCAGAATTATGCGCCTTACTTGGAAAAGAGGAAACTCTTAAAAGAATGGATATAGGGATCAATAAACTTAAAGCCTTATGAGAATTGGCAATGTAAAAATTAGCAATGTGGAAGGATATATTACTTTATTTTTTATAGGCTTTGCCTTGAGATTTATTGCTTTTAGCATTAATATGCCTTTTGAATCGGATGTACGCACCTTTCAAGCATGGGCTTTTTTATTACATGAATATGGCCTTTCAAATTTCTATTATGCAGATACCTTTACAGACTATCCGCCAATGTACATGTATGTACTGTGGGTATTAGGATTTATCCGCATTGCTTTAGGCATTGATTTTTTTAGTACTCAAATAAATTTGCTGTTTTTTATGCCGGCTATCATTAGTGATGTAATAACAACGCTCTTAATATACCGCTTATGCCGCAATATTATTTCTGATAATAATTTTGGTATATCTTTTTTGATAGCTCTTGCATATTCGGCTAATCCTGCGGTCATTATCAACTCGGCCGTTTGGGGGCAGGTGGATTCTATCCATACATTGCTACTATTTTTGGCTTTAAGTGGCATAGTCAAAAAGCAGACATTACCAATATACCTTCTTTATGGTATAGCTGTACTGACTAAGCCTCAATCTTTGATAGTTGCGCCCGTATTTTTGTACTCAGCCTTTCATTATTTTAAAGAGAATGAATATTCTCCAAAATCTGCTGCAACTATGGTTGGTTATGCCGCTTTGACATTTTTATTTATGGCTTTATTGTCTTTGCCATTTGTCCATGGATTTGACCTGACTCCGGTACTTCGTCAATACTTTGATACAATGGGAACTTATCCATTTGCCTCGCATAATGCTTATAATTTTTATGCTCTTACCGGCGGAAATCGGCAAGCTATTACACTTTTTTATGTTGTTGTAAGTGTAGTAGCTATTGTGGGAGTAACTATAATGTCTTTTTGGATTTTACATCATAATTGGAGTGAAAAGTCAGCTCTTTTTGTTGCCGGACTTTTATTTACCATTACTTTTGTATTTTCAGTGAGGATGCATGAACGCTATTTGTTCCCTGCTCTACTATTTTTTCTTGCAGCCGCAATTTATAACGAAAAAGATAAGCAAAAAATTATAGGAAAAACCAGAAGAAAAAGTAAGCACAAAAGCAAGCAAAAAGACATAAGGCTTTTTATTTTATATGGGGCATTTTCAGTTACATTATTTATAAATTGTGCTGATGTGCTATTACAATTTCATGGTATGCGGTTTCTTACTTTAGGCGAAGCTTCTACAGGGGCATTTAGACCAATTGATGAAGGTATAGCCTTAGTGTCATTTATTAATGTAGTGTTGGCAATATATAGTTTGAAGATTGGATTGGATATTAAGAAATGTACAAAAACATAGCCCCTCTTCTAATTTTGATAGGAATTTATTCTATTATTGCTTTTTATAATCTGGGAAACACCCAAAGTCCACAAACAGCATGGACAGGTACTGACACTGTAATGATTGATCTGGGCAGAGTGCAGTATATTTCCAGATTTCAATTTATGAATGGTGCCCGTAACGATATACCTTTCTTGTTACAAGCGGCAATAGACGAATGGGATTTTAGTTTGCAAATAGATCAAGCCGGTGTTTTTACTTGGAATGAGCGATATATGAAAACATATGCCCGATTCATTTCAATTACTCCGCTTGAGGCAAATTTACGTTTGCAAGAAGTGGCCTTTCGAGATAGAAATGACCGGCTAATATACCCTATAAGCCTTATGTCACCGGGGGCTGAGGCATTATTTGACGAGCAACATTTGGTTCCCCTAAGAGGCAGCATTATGAACAGTATTTACTTTGATGAAATTTATCATGCTCGGGCAGGCTACGAATATCTACATGGCTTAGCTGTTTTAGAAAACACACATCCGCCAATGGGCAAAAATTTTATTGCACTAAGTATAAGAACATTTGGCATGACTCCTTTTGCTTGGCGATTTCCCGGTACCTTGGCAGGTATTTTGATGATTCCGCTTATGTATATATTTGGGCGCATGGTGTTCAGATCCGCTTTTTGGGGTATGGTAACATCTTTTATTTTTACTTTTGACTTTATGCCCTTTGTACAAACTCGTATTGCTACTATTGATAGTTATGTTACCTTATTTATAATTGCGGCTTATTTATGTATGTATGCTTATATACGAGATTGTGATACTTTGCCGCTAAAAAAGGCATTATTATGGTTAGCCGGGTCAGGTTTTTTTATGGGCTTAGCTATTGCCTCCAAATGGCAAGGGTTATACGCTGCAATTGGACTGGCTGTTATCTTCTTTCCTTCTTTATACAGAGTTTATAAACGTAACGAAAATGAAGCTCGCATTACTTTTTTTTACTGTTTTGCTTTCTTTGTTGCTATTCCGGCAATCATTTATTTACTGTCTTATATACCATTTGCAAGAACTATAGATGGAGGTTTTTTTGCTATAGTAATTGCTAATCAAGAGAATATGTTTTCTTATCATTCGTTGCTAACTGATGGGCATCCATTTTCTTCTCGTTGGTGGGAATGGCCTCTTTTGATTCGCCCTATATTTTATTATGCTAACACAGTTTCTGACGAAATACGCCAAGGTATTAGTTCTTTTGGTAATCCTGCGATATGGTGGGTTGGTATATTTGCTACAGTAGCGGCTATTACGGCATTAAAAAATAAAAGTCTATCTGAACATCATCAAACCCTTAGATTTTTATTGATTGCATATGCAGCCCAATTTGTGCCGTGGGTATTTGTTTTTAGAGCTACATTTATTTATCATTATTTCCCTAGTGTACCTTTTGTAGTTTTATTGATTGTTTTTTGTCTTAAAACCTATATTGCGCCCAAATATCCACGCTTGGTTTGGGGATATGGTGCTTTAGTTTTAGGCTTATTTATACTTTTTTATCCTGTTTTATCCGGGACACCTGTATCTGCTGAATTTGTGCATACATTTTTACGTTGGCTTCCGGCCTGGATATTAACCACTTAGGAGGTGAATTTATTTGAAGCCGGTTTATTCTGTAGTAGTGCCTGTTTACAATGAAGAAGAAGTTATTGCTGAATCTTATAAACGACTGACCACTGTAATGGAATCCATGAAGGAACCTTACGAGCTAATTTTTATCAATGATGGTAGCAGAGATCGCACGGCACAAATTATTGCTGAATTTGTACAAAATGATTCTAGTGTGCGTTTATTAAACTTTACCCGTAACTTTGGGCATATGCCGGCTATTACTGCGGGTATGGAATATGCAAAAGGGGACGCTGTTATAATTATAGATGCTGACTTGCAAGATCCCCCGGAGGTTTTGCCGAACATGGCAAAGCTTTGGAAGGAAGGCTACGATGTTGTATATGGTAAACGAAAGGAACGACAAGGAGAGTCTCTTTTTAAGGAATGGAGTGCTAAGTTATTTTATCGTTTTATAAACAGCATGGTACCTATAGATTTGCCTGTAGATACCGGGGAATTTCGATTGATGGACAGGAAAGTATGTGATGCAGTAAATAATCTAAGAGAAAAACACCGCTACATACGTGGATTAGTCAGTTGGGTAGGATTTAAACAGGTGGCTTATGAATATGTACGTGTAGAGCGTTTTGCCGGTGTAACTAAGTATCCACTCAGAAAAATGATGACTTTTGCCATGGATGCTATCACAGCTTTTTCTTACAAGCCGTTAAAACTTGCTACTACTTTAGGCTTTATTATCTCTTTGTGCAGTTTTATCTATATGGTTGTAATATTATGGCAGTGGATATTCACCGATACTACTATTGCCGGATGGGCTTCTACAGTAGGGCTTATCTCATTTACTCAAGGGATAGTGCTAATGATTTTAGGTTTAATGGGTGAATATATGGGACGCATTTTTGAAGAGGTTAAAAATAGACCCATATATATTGTACATGAGGTTTTAGGTTATGATGAAACTGTTTAAAGATCATAGATTTGGTAAATTTTGTAATAGAGAAACCATTTCTTATTTGATTTGTGGTGTGTTAACTACAATAGTAGGCTTTGGTGTTTTTTTGCTATGTGAAGTTTTGGGAATGCATGTGGCATTAAGTAATACTATATCAACAATTGCAGCAGTTATCTTTGCATACTTTGTTAATAAGATCATTGTATTTCGATCTGAATCCTGGTCTGTTAAAGTCCTTGCAAGGGAACTTTTTGTTTTTTTTACCGGACGTTTTGTAACTTATATAATGGAAACTTTACTGCTGATACTTTTGGTAGATGTATTTGGCCTTCCGGGATTTATCTGCAAAATTTTTACTAGCGTACTTGTAGTAATTGGCAACTATATTATAAGCAAAAAGGCTGTATTTAACGTGATATAATATATAACCAATGCACCCAATCGGTAACAAATTGTTTATCGGTTGGGTGCAATTTTCAAATCACATCTGCAAACAATCGAACAAATTCACGATTCGTCTTTTATTCTTAGGAAATGTATGCTATAATTCTCATATGCGATTAATGATTTCATGGCAAATGTGCCACAAATTCAGCAGGTGATAAAAATGCGTCTCCCTTGGGATGATATACAGTCCAATGCAGTAGCCTTCTCAAAGCGTTGGAAGGATGCCAAAAACGAAGAAGCTCAAGCACAGTCATTTTTGACTGATTTTTTGCGTGTGTTCGGCATTGATGACCCCGAAGATATAGGGGATTTTGAATATAAAGTACCTCTTAAAAGTGGTAGGACGGGCTATATTGATTATGTTTGGAAATCCAAGATAGCTATTGAAATGAAAAGCCGTGGTAAGAATTTGGACGAAGCCTATCATCAACTACAAGCCTATATGCAAAGCCTGCCGTCAGAGGAAATACCCGACCTATGGCTTGTTTCTGACTTTGAAAATATGCGCCTATATCGCCGTTCATCTAACCAGATTATAAACTTCAAAACAAAAGACCTTCGCAAGAACATACGGCTTTTTGCTGATATAGCTGGGTATGAAACTGAGCGTGTATCAGAGGATAAAATTCAAGTCAACGTGAAAGCCGCCGAGAAAATGGCGAAACTTCATAATGGTTTGAAATCCTTTGGCTATGAGGGTCATAACTTGGAGGTGTACTTAGTGCGCCTTCTTTTTTGCATGTTTGCAGATGATACAGGCATTTTCACGAAGGACAGCTTCTACAATTACATAGAGCAGTCAAAAGAGGACGGTAGCGACTTATCATTTAGAATCTTCAATCTGTTTGATATTCTCAACGCCGATGAAGATACGAGGAAGAAACGTCCTCATCTTATCGAAACTTACAACCTGTTCCGCTATATCAACGGAGCATTATTTGAGAACCCATTGCCCCCTGCTGACTTCGATTCTAAAATGCGCGGCATATTGCTTGACTGCATTAACTTTGATTGGGCTGAAATAAGTCCTGCTATATTTGGTGCTATGTTTCAAGGGGTTATGGACGAGAAGCAAAGGCGTGAGATGGGAGCGCACTACACAAGTGAAGAAAATATTATTAAGCTGATAAATCCATTGTTCATGGACGAGTTATGGGTAGAGTTTGACCGTGTTAAGACCAATGAGAAAGCCTTGGATGCGTTTCATAGTAAAATCGCTAAGCTTAAATTTTTAGACCCTGCTTGTGGTTGTGGCAACTTCCTAATAATTACATATCGGGAACTTAGGGCATTAGAGCTTGAAATTCTGCGAATGAAAAACGCCACTAATCAGCTAATTCTTGATATTTCGGAATTACTCAAAGTGAATGTGGAGCAGTTTTATGGTATCGAATATGAAAACTTCCCATGCCGGATAGCCCAAGTGGGCATGTGGCTTATTGACCATCAAATGAATATGCGCGTTAGTGATGAGTTTGGGATTTACCATGCGCGGTTGCCGCTTACGCAGTCGGCTACCATTGTTCATGGCAATGCGTTGCGGATTGATTGGGCGGATGTTGTTCCTAAGTTTGAACTTTCTTATATTTTGGGTAATCCGCCGTTTCTTGGGGCAAGAATGATGAGTGCCATTCAAAAAGATGAATTGAATATTGTTTTTGGAAAGCTAAAAAACATTGGTAATCTTGACTATGTGACTGCATGGTATAAAAAGGCTTCGGATATGATGAAAAATACTCGTATGAGGTCTGCCTTTGTATCTACAAATTCTATTTCACAAGGAGAACAGCCGACTATTTTATGGAAACCTTTAATGGAAGAAGGTGTATATATCAATTTTGGCGTACCTACTTTCAAATGGCACAATGAAGCTAAAGGCAAAGCTGCTGTTTATTGTGTTATGATTGGATTTAGTTTTCAAAAAACAGTACCAAATATCAACCAATATCTAATAGAAGCACCAACAGTATTCATTGAAAAGCGTGCAACGCCACTTTTTGATGTTCCTGCAATGACAAAAGGGAATCAACCAACTGATGGGGGGCATTTTTTCCTAAATGCCACGGAATATAAAGAGTTCATAAAAAAAGAACCAAACGCACAAAAATTTATTAAAAAAGTTTATGGTTCAGTGGAATATATAAACAATATTGAACGGTATTGCCTATGGCTTGTGGATGCAGAACCGGCAGAATTGAAAGATTTACCTTTTGTTATGGAGAGGATTAAAAAAATACAAGAGCTACGGCTTAAAAGCCCTAAAAAAGCCACACAAGACAGCGCGTCAACGCCCACACTATTCCAAGAAATACGCCATACAGAAAGTAATTATATTATAGTTCCTAGTGTTTCATCTGAAAATCGAAATTATATTCCTTTTGGGTTTGTTAGCTCTGATATCATTGTTACAAATCTTGTTTTTATGATTCCAAATGCATCACTATATCACTTTGGCATTTTAACATCTAACGTACACAATGCTTGGTCGCGGGCAGTTTGCGGACGAATTGGAATGAGTTATCGTTATTCAAATACAATAGTTTATAATAACTTTCCTTGGCCACAAGTAAGCGACAAGCAGAATTCAGAAATTGAAAAATTGGCACAAGCTGTATTGGATGCACGAGAAAAGTATCCCACATCATCACTTGCCGACCTTTACGACCCATTAACTATGCCATCTGATTTATTAAAAGCCCATCGTGCATTAGATTCTGCTGTGATGAAGTTGTACGGATTTCCTGTAAAAAAGGATTTTACCGAAGCTGATTGTGTAGCGGCACTAATGGAGATGTATCAAAAATTGACTAGGGGGTAATTGAGTATAAGGCTAGGCTATGCTATTATTGACTCAGGAAGTCAGGTGCGAAAAACTTATTGGCGCGATGCCTTTCACGAAGCATTGCAGTTGGAACTTCACCAATACTATGAACAATAGCTGTCAGGGGAGGAATACTCAACCATGCAAAAATTGGAGCTTAACAATGTAATCTTGGACATCAAAACGATTCTTTCTCAAAATCCCGCGCCTATAAAGAGAGTAGGCGTTTTCGGTTCAATTGTCAAAGGTAAAATTCATAAAGACAGTGATATAGACATCGCGATAGAGTATGATACCGGAGAAAACTATGGAAAATACAATTTTGAAAATTTTTTAAATTTTTGTGAAATTTGCGAAATTTTGTCAAGCAAAATGACTGAAATATATAAGAGAAAAATAGATGTTATTGAAATTGAGGAAAGGCCGGGCAGTTTTTTATATGATATACAGGGGGAGATTATTTGGATATGACTGAGCGTGATTTCAAAATTCTTGCCAAGATTGCCGAAAAACAAGAAGAATTATTGGATATGGTGAAGGAGTTCAAAATCGGACATCACGATGATTTGAATAAACTTCACACCGCAACCAGACGTGGTATTATTGCCTTTATTGCAGATATATGAGAGCAAAGAACTTTCCGAAGAGAAAAATCTATTTTTGAAGAATCTCCGTAGCAATCTGGATCTGGCAACGGCAAAGCGCACAGTTGATGCGTACAAGGCAATAAAGGAATTTGAAAGCAAGAATGCGTATATTTATAGATTGGCTGGGGCTAACCCTGCTATCTTTAGGGAGTTGATGAGTGTGAGTGATACTACCATTAAGGAAATTGTAGTTAGGGCTTTGGCAGAAGAAGGTGGCTGGCTTCGAGACCGTGACATTGAAAACGCAAAAACAATTGCAAAAAAGATGGTTCTGAGAGGAAGACCAATTAACGAAATTGTAGAAGATACTGGGCTGTCCTATGAGATTGTCAGCACATTGGCATAATGATACACTTGCCCCACAAACTTATACTTTAGTAGTGGGGCATTTTTATACAATTTAATTCACCAAACATAGAAAAGAGGAAATTATGAACCGCCAAGATTTTTCATACACTCTACCTGAACATTTGATTGCCCATCATCCTATAAGTGACAGGGATGGGTCAAGGCTTATGATATTAAATCGAAATACAGGTATTTATGAGCATAAAATGTTTACAAATATTGTAGATATTTTACAACCGGGTGACTGCCTGGTTATTAACAATACCAAGGTTATACCGGCCAGATTGCGAGGCAATTTTGCAGGAAAGTCTAACACTGCCGAAAGTGGAGGCGAGGTAGAACTTTTACTTCATCAACGCATAGATGAACATAGTTGGGAAGTGCTATGTAAACCGGGGCGCAAATGCCAACCCGGCACTAAGCTTATATTTGGTGGCGGAGCCATTGTTGCAGAAGTTACAGAAATTGTGGACGATGGCCTTAGAAATGTAACTATGACATATGAAGGTGATTGGGATGAATTGTTGGATCAATATGGAGAAGTCCCTTTGCCGCCATATATCAAGCCTGAGGATACTTCGGAAGATACAAAAAAAGAACGCTACAATACAGTTTATGCAGAGCATGAAGGGTCAGTAGCCGCACCTACAGCGGGGTTACATTTTACAGATGAAATTTTAGAAAAATTAAAATCAAAAGGGATAGATATAGCCGGAATCACGCTACATGTTGGATTAGGAACGTTCCGCCCGGTAAAAGCAGACAATATTACCGAGCATCATATGCATAGCGAATACTACCGAGTAGAACAATCCCAAGCAGATATAATTAATCGAACCAAAGAAAAAGGCGGCAGGGTCATTGCAGTAGGAACCACAAGCTGCCGCACTTTAGAAAGTTGCGTGGATAGTAATGGGCAAATCACTTTTGGGACAGGCCGGACAGATATCTATATTTATCCCGGATTTGAGTTTAAAGCCATTGATGGATTGCTAACCAATTTTCATTTACCGGAGTCTACACTTATTATGCTGGTATCAGCTTTTTGCAACAGAGAAAATGTGCTGGCAGCATATGAAGCAGCTATTGCAGAGGAATACAGGTTTTTCAGCTTCGGAGATGCAATGCTGCTGCTTCCGTAAAAAATCATTCTAAGATAAACAACACAATGTTTTTAATTTCTTAAACACTACTGGATTGATAAGTAAATCCATTGCCATGAACATCTGATACAGTATCGGTGATCATAAATGCTGCTTTGTCATATTTATCAACAATGGTCAAAAGTTTTTGATAATCTTTTTTATCTAGTGTCACCATTAACATGTGCTTCTCACTTTTGTTGTAGGCACCTACAACAGGTACAATGGTAACACCACGACCAATGTTATGCAAAACCTCTTCCATGATGGTATTATGCATATCGCTGATAATGTAGACCAATTTCTTTTTATTTACGCCTGTTTCCAAATAGCTTAATGTTACAGCACTAATAAATATAGAGGCAATTGAAAAAAAGAAAGCATCTACATTAAATATCAGCAAGGATAAAATTACTACAACTCCATCCGTTAGGAACAAACCTACAGATGTATTAAGATTAAATAATTTTTTAAATATCAATGGAGGCACAGCGGTACCACCACTTGAAGCATTATTGGCATATAAAATGGCTACTGCAACACCGGAAATGGCACTGCCTACTACCATGGATAACATTCTGTCGGTAACTAGCGGATATTGAGGCACAAAACGGATAATCAAAGGCAGTAAAGAAGCACCAATAACTGTATTTAAAAATACTTCTTTACCTAAAAATATTAGTGTTACAATAAGTAGAATACCGTTTCCTACTAAAATACTTGTAGCACGATCAATACTAAGCCATTCTTCTACAATAATTGCAAGACCTGTAAGCCCACCGGCAGCAATATCATGCGGCCCCAAAAATAGGTTAACGCTTACGCTAATTAAAAAAATGGCTAATACGATGTAAAAAAATCTTTTTATCCAGTTTATTATCATAATCTCTCCTACTTCTATTTTGACAAACCTGTATTCCATATACAGGTTTTTATTATTGTGGCATTTTTTTCATTTATTATGCTATTACTATGGGTTCGCCTTCGCCTAACTTTTGATACATTCTTTTTACATTTTCTGTGGTGGCCTTAGAAACAGCATCAGTTGTAATGCCTCGCACTTCAGCAATAATTTCTGCTATAAAAGGTAGTTTTGTTGAGTCATTACGCTCTCTTCTAAAAGGCACCGGGGTTAAATAAGGCGCATCTGTTTCTATCATTAGATATTCTAAAGGTATGCCGGCGGCTACTTCTCTGCTTTTTTCTGCATTTTTATAGGTTATTACACCACTTAAACTGATGTAGAAACCCATTTCAATATACTGTAAAGCCATTGGCAGATGACCAGAATAGCAGTGAAGCACACCTTTGCTGACCCCGCTTTCTTTTATGATAGCCATGGTTTCTGCTGCTGCCTCACGAGAATGAATGACTACCGGCATATCTAAAGATTTAGCAAGAGCCAATTGTTCTGCAAAACGTTTGCGTTGTATCTCGCGAGGAGAATTATCATAATGAAAATCCAGTCCTATTTCCCCAATAGCCACAGTTTTTTTATGCTGAGATAAAGATTTAATGGTATCTAAATCGCTATCTTTCATCTTTGATGCTTCATGGGGATGGACTCCTACCGTTGCATAGATGTATGAGTATTCTTCCGCTAAAGCAACTGATGCTTTGCTTGACGAGACACATGCGCCTGCATTGATTACACCTTCTACACCCGCAAGTGGCAGTTTAGCTAAAAGCTCTTTGCGATCAGCGTTAAAGTTAGAATTATCATAATGTGCATGAGAATCAAAATATTTAGTCATCCAACACCTACATAATAAATTTTCCGGTTTATTAGCATAGATACACTCCATTCATAATTACCCAACCGATAACAAAATGAGACCGGTTGCCCATCAATATCTCTTCCAAAAATCGCGCATTTGCGCGATTTTAAGATAAGTTTTTGATCAAACTTTTTTCAAAAAGTGGGTGAAACCCCATGTGCGTCCAATTAAGAGATAAGACGAAAAATAGTATACTTTCGTTTGCGTTTAGAGGAAGCACAAATTTTTGGAATTAAATATAAAAATTCTTTTTTTATTCGTGAC
>WQVX01000074.1 GCA_009785615.1 Defluviitaleaceae bacterium
AAATCACTTTATTGCTCATAAAGCTAAGATGGATTTTGTTATGGCAATAAGAGAAATTGAGCTTCCGGATCAATGGGAACAGGCTCTTAATGTTTGTGAAGCTATTAGGGCATTAAGAGAAGAACTGGCACTTACTCAAGCATAAGTGCAACATAAAAAAGAGCTGTCTTGTTAAAGTCAAAACCGTGGGATGACGGTTTTCTTTACAGAACAGCTCTTTTTGTTATAGCAATTCCGATTGACATTAACACGTTTACGTGTTGATGCAAGCGGAACTTGCGCCCCCTTCACCGACACGAAGCACGTTAGTGCGAAGTGGAGGTGCTATAGATTATATAATGTATTTTTCTTCTTTTGGAGTTCTTGTATCTAATTCTTTTTTCTTTTCTTCATAGCCCGGGCGACCAAACAGGGCATAAGTAGCATTTTTTCCTTCCTCTACCCCGGGTTGATCAAATGCATCTATTTCCATTAATTCTCCTGCAAAAGCTGTAGCGATTTCAAAAAAATGAAGTAAAAAGCCCAATGTTTTTGGATTTACATGTGGTAAAGTGATTGTCATATTCATCTTGCCTGCAACTGTTAAGGCGTATTCTGTAGCTACTTGCTCGGTTTGTATCAATTGGTTATGAGTTACCCCGCCTAAAAAACCTAAACTTGGCATATCGCCATATATTTTAGGAATTGTAATTGTCTCACGATATTCTTCAACACCCATAAGTACAATGATTTTATCAAAAGGGCCTTCAGTGTATAGCTGAACCTGAGAATGTTGATCAGTTGCGCCAAGTGCTTTAACGGGAGTTTGACCCACATTAACTACTTTGCCGTGGATATCATATTTTTTACCCAAAGATTCTGCCCACAGTTGAGCATACCAATCAGAAATATATTTCAAAGAATCAGCATAAGGCATCATTACAGAGATGTTTTTTCCGCGATGCATTCCAATATAATGTAGAACTGCATACATGTAAGCCGAATTGTTTTTGAATGTTTTTTCTCGGCAAATTTTTTCCATTTCAGCAGCACCATCTAATAGAGCCTGAATATCTATCCCGCAAAAAGCCGCCGGAAGCAAGCCTACAGGGCTTAATTCAGAAAATCTTCCACCTACGCCGGATGGAATGATAAAAGTTTTATAACCTTCATTTTTAGCTATGGTTATAAGATTACCTTTTTCCTTATCAGTAGTGCAGACAATATGGTTTTTAGCGTTTTTACCCAACTGTTTTTCAAGGCGTTCTTTAATGATCATAAATTGGGACATAGTTTCTGAGGTGCTTCCGGACTTAGATATAACATTAAACAGCGTCTTTTTCATATCCAGTATGTTAAAGAGATAGACCAGACGCTCGGGGTCTACATTGTCTACTACATAAAGTTTAGGAAATCCCTTGCGATCTTCCTTTGATAATTCATTGTAATAAGGGTGGTTGATGGCCTGTTGTACTGCCATAGGCCCAAGCGCAGAGCCGCCTATGCCTAACACAACAAAGGCATCAATTTCTGTTTTCATTTCTTCTACATATGCTAAAATATCCTTTACTATATCCTCCTGATTAAAGGGGAGGTTGCGCCAATCCATTTTACCTTCTTCAAGCTTTATTGTCATGGTAGCAGTTGCAGTGTCTATCTTTGGCAATAAGTTATCAATATCGTTTTGGGTAATCCCTTGTGCTCCAAGAGATTCATACATCATGTTATTGTAATCCAGTTTCAGCATATTAGAGCCTCTCTTTCAGATATATAATAATTTTATTTTGTAAAATAAAATGTAGCATATTTTTGTACACAAATCCACAAAAATAATTTAGCAGGATTAAAAGTTCCCTGCTTTTTTCTTGCTTTTTTTGTGGTTTTCGCTATTATAGTACAATAAGTATGTTTAAATCTGTTAAAGTTTGTTTAAATCTGTTATTAAAAAGGGGAGTTGATCAGTTTGGCTTTTTTTATCCAGACATTTGCAATTACTTTTGCTTCTATAACAAGTTTGTATTTTGCAACTTGTAATTTCATTCAACTAAAAATTAGGTTTAATGAATGGATTTTATTTGTTACATTTTTTTCAGTAATTTCTTCAAAAATTTCTTTTTACTATGGCCTTGAAATGGTTTTACCCTTTGCTAACTTATTTATGATAATGGCATTTGTATTTTATAAAGGGAGAAACTTTGTAAATGCTTTGATGGGTACTGTCTTAGCTTTTGGAATTACGTTGTCTATAAGTAATGGCTTAGCAAGTATGTGTGTGATTTTTTTTGATTATGATAACGGGATGGTAAAGGATAGTATTGTAACCTTGTTAACCCCGGTAATTGTATATTTTTTATCTAAAATATTAGGTATGCTTATGCATGATTTTATTAATTCTTCATGGAAAGATAGCGAGGGGAATAGCTTTCCTTCAACGGTAGTCATATTGTTACATCTTGCATTGCTGTTTGTGTTTTGGGTTAGTTTTTTTTCATCTATACGTAGCCATAACATTAAATTGTTGTGGTTAATTAATGCTCTGTTAATGATTATTGCAATTGCTTTTTTAGTTGCATTAATTTATGCTTTTTTCCGCATAAAATCGCAAAATATATTGCTAAAGAATAATCAAGAGCTAATAGACAATTACGAATTTTCCAGTCGAGATATAGAAGATGTTCTTGTAGAAATGCAAATTCAAAGACATGATACTTTTAACATCTTTGTTTCAGCCTCCTTATTTATAAGTAATAATGATTTTGAAGGCTGGAAAAAGTACTTTGAAAAAGAAATTTGTCCAACATACAGAGACAATGTTTCGTTACGGCATGATATGCTTAAAGAATTAAAAAAGATTCCATCAGTGAGCATTAGAGGTTTACTGCAATCAAAAATTTTGAAAGCTAATGGATATAAAATTAAAATACATACTGAAATTGACGATAAAATGGGCAAAGCCATAATTACAGATATTGACATCATTCGCATCTTAGGTATAATTTTAGACAATGCTATAGAAGAATGTCAAAAAAATTTCGACATGAAAATTATTTTAACTATATTTCAGAAGAACAATACTATGGTAATTAAGGTAATAAACGACATTTACGGTAAACCTCCTGATATAAACAAAGTTAGCTTTAAGGGTTATTCTACAAAAGGCAAGGAAAGAGGCCTGGGATTGTATGCAATTGAAAGAATGGCCGGAAAATATAAAGGGGTGCTGGTACGCATTTATCTTAGTGATGACAATGACAAATTTATAGTAAAGCTATATATTCCAACAATCTAATAAAGCAATTGTTAGAACAAAAAACAAATAGAGTGCAGATACTATAGTGTGGGGGAGTAAACCTAAATAAAAAGGAGCCGATTAATATGGGCTTGAGCACTATAAAAATGGCTATTTGTGATGATATGAAAAATCATAATGACCAGTTTAGCAATATGTTGACAGATTATATGGTACGTAAAAAAATCAATAACTATAAGATAATTGAATATAATTCCGGTACAGAATTGGCGAAAAAATATTGTAATAACTTATATGATTTCATATTTTTAGATGTTGAAATGCCGGAGCTGGACGGTTTTGAGACTGCGGAGCATATTAGGAATTTAGATTTGAAAACAGACATTATATTTGTTACGTATGATATCGGTCAAGTACAAATGGGATATCAGTATAATGCAAAAGGCTACCTATACAAGCCTTTATCTCAACCACTCGTAGACAGCCTGTTAGATAGGCTGTTAGAGCAGCGTATACGCAATTATGGAGGGGATACATACTCTATTAAAGTTAAAGGAACACGAATGACTGAACATTTGCTGTTATCTGATATATTGTATTTTGAAAGTGACCGGCAATATCTACGAGTGGTAACAGTTGATGAAGAGTTTACATTTAGGGGTAAGATAGCAGATTTAGAAGTTGAGTTGCAAGGAAAAGGGTTTGTTTGCCCTCATAAATCGTATTTGGTAAATATGCACAACATGTTTACAATGGTAAAAAATAAAATAGTATTAAAAGAGGAGTCCGGAGGAAAAGAACTTCCCGTAAGCAAATCACAAAAGAGTGCAGTAAAAGAAGCATTTGCTATGTATCGGGGTGATATTGATGCCTGAGTCACTAATGTGGATGTCGGTTGAAATGGCCTTTGCAGGTATAAATATTGCAGTTATGTATTTTTTTGTGCGAGCTATCTTAAAGGATAGAAGAGAACTACATTTTACATGGAAGGTATTTGTAATTGTTGTAGTTTTTTTGATAAGGTTTTTTTCTAATTATTTTTTTAATCACAGTATTTTAATTTTATCAGGAGCTAGTTTAATAATTGCATTTTTAATTGGGATGGTTTGCTTTCGTACAAAGATGCATGTTGTAGTTTTAGCTACTACTTTCTTTTGGATTGCAGGTACAATCACGGAATTATTATCAGCATTTTTAATTACAATTATTCAACCGGTTCCTACGGATGTATTTATGCAACACGGCATTCATAGGTTTCAAGGTCGGACGGTAAGTTATTTGTGTTTATTGGCAATTATTACGCCAATTACACGATTTAGGCGTGGTAGCATAAATGTTTTTGATTTTAAAACAGCTATGGGCTACTTTATTCTTCCATTGGTATCTATGCTTTTTGCTTATCAGTATGTGGTTCATGTTACTTTATATGGGTATATATTAACTATCAACGATGCATTTACTTTATTTAGCATAATATTTGTGAATGTAATAATTTTTATATTAGCTGAAAATTTAATTAAGCAAAATGAAAAAGATAGAATGCTGATTTTATTGAAGGCGCAAGATGAAATTAAAAATAATCACATTGTTCAAATAATGGAAAATCAAAACCAAATACGAAAAATGTCGCATGATTTTAAACATCATATAGAAACATTGATTGCTTTATGTGTATCAAAAAATTATGATAAACTTTTAGGTAACTTGTATGAATTATCCGGAAAAAAATCCGGATACATATTAGTAGACTCAGGAAACATTATGCTGGACGCAATATTATCTTCAAAAAAAAATGAAGCACAAAATTATAATATTAGCTTTGAGCTGGATATGAATATTCCCAAAAATCATCCAAGAATAACCATGGAACTTTGTACTTTACTTGGCAATGGACTAGATAATGCTATTGAAGCATGTATAAGATCAAAAAAAGAGGACAAGTTTGTTAAAGTAAAGATTAATGCTAATATGTCGCAATTTGAATGCTATATCAAAAATACAATAGATAAGAAACCTCAGCCGGATGGTAAATTTTTTAAAACATCGAAACTTGACCCTATATTGCATGGAATTGGTTTAAGAAGTATGAAGCAAACTTGCGATGCACTTGGAGGTAAAATAGACCTTGATTATAACGATAAGCACTTTGAATGCCATATCTATTTGCCTTTAAAAATACAAAATTAGTCCAAAGTTGCCAAAAACGGTCTAATTATACCAAAAGCTTGCAAAAAAAATAAATGGGTGTTATCTTATCTTACAGAGGTGATGGACAGTGATTCACACTTTAGCTAATAGGATAGCATCCATTTTTGTTCTATATGGGGAAAGCTCTGAAGAGGATAAAGATATATATGTTTATGCTTGTGAAGTTTGGCTTTCTACAATATTTAACATTGGATTGAGTTTGCTTATAGCAGTATTACTTGGTAGGGTGATGGAAGTCATTATTATTATGACAAGTTATGCACTACTAGCAAGATATACAGGTGGATACCATGCTAATACTCATTTCAAATGTATTCTAACCTTTGCTGTATTGCTAATTTGTGCAATGACGATCTTATCCATAGTATCTAGCCTGCAAGTAGAAGGTGTCCTGTTGATAACTGCAAGTATTGCGTTTATTGGAATTTTCATACTCACACCTGTAGAGCATGAAAATAAACCTATAAGTGCAGACCTACGCAAGCTACAGAAGATAAAAAGTCGATGGATTACTTTTGCTTTACTGGTGCTTTGCATTGTAGATTTCTTTATACTGGATATTGGTTTTGGTCTTAGTCTGTCATTATCTGTTTTCTTTGTTTTTGGCAGTATGTTATATGCCACTTTAAGCAAAAGAAAATTTTGAAAGGAGTGATTAATTTTGGGAAAACAAATCCAAAAGAATCACTTAAATCAAAAGGCTGTTAAAGCAATGGCATTTTTTGCAAGAAAAACAGCAAATGTTGGTGTGAATGCTACAAGCATTACTTTCATGCACCAGCCCAAGGAACCGAAAAACTTGGCGATGCGATTGCAAGCAATGAAAAAGTAATAGCCTTATGAAGGTGTTAGGGAATTTCGTCTACTCGGGGGAGTATACGGTACGTTACCCTAAAATTTTATGGTTTAAAGTTTGAATGGTAACGTGCGTCCTCTTTAAATATGCTTTATAGAATTTTCTCTCCAAACAATTTTACTAAAGATAAAGTGTTTTAAAATTATTTCTACTAATGACAAGGGCTATTCAATTACTTTTACTAAAGATAAAAGGATTTAAAATTGTTTTTACTAATGACAAAGGATACTTAATTTACTTCAGCTAAAGATAATGAGATTTAAAAAACGTCCTTACTAAAGATAAGAGTTTGTTTGAATTTTTTTTACCGGATTTGCGCAGGCGATTTCAAGCGATTAAGCGATTCAAAATTATTTTTACTGATGAAAAAGGCTACTCAATCGTTCTCACTAAAAGATAAGACAATTAAAATAATTAACATAAGAGAAAACAACGCCGGGACATCAATGTTCCAGCGTTATTTTAGTTGTATTTTAAAATGTATATAAGGGATTAAGGGGAAGATTTTATATGCTGAAAATATTTATTTGTGAAGATGATGAAAGCCAATTGGAAGCTATAACCAAGGTAATAAAAAATGTCATTATGATTGAAGAATATAACATGGAGATAGTATTATCAACAGTTAATCCTTATGATGTGCTTGAGTATTTGGAACAAGGAAATAACACAGCAGGGGCTTACTTTCTTGATGTAGATTTAAATAAAGATATTAATGGAATTGAACTGGCTGAGAAAATACGGGATTATGATCCACGGGGGTTTATTGTAATTATAACTGCTTTAAAAGATTCTGTACCATTAGTTTTTGTACATAAAATTGAGCCTTTGGACTTTATTCATAAAAGCGACTTTTTTAATATTCGCTCTAAACTTGAGGACTCTATAAAGAAAATAAATGATAGGTATATAAAAAATAGTGCTTTAAATTTTAAAGCACTTCCTATCAAAACAGGTGGTTTAACAATTTTAGTAGAGTTTGAAAAAATTATATCTGTCGAAACAGTTAAAGGTTATGTGGAACATACCCTAGCCTTACAAGCTATCAATGAGAGAATTACTTTCTCAGGATCTTTAACAGAAATACAAGAAAAGCTAGACAAGCGATTTGTTCGCCCAAGCCAATCCTATATATTAAACGCACAATATATCGAGTCCTTTGCATCTGAAACAAAAGAAATTATTATGAAAAATGGATGCAGATTTAGTGTACCTGTAAGAAAAGTGGCAGAAACCAGAAAACTTTTGTCAAATTTTTTGTAAAGCCCAAACCCTCCCAAATAAATTGGATTGTTTGAACCCTTGTTTGCTGCGGACTTGTTGTTCAAATTCTGCACTTATGTGTTGTCACATATACTGTTATTACAAGTTACCCGCTGCATAACTACCATCATCTGCAAAAGTTATGGTGTAGCGTTCCGTTGTAAAACGTAAAATCAATAATGACGGATCATCTACACCGCTCCAATGCACGCCTTCATTAAACATCGGAAGCCAATTTTCTTTTTTAGTTTTCATATCAGTTAATGCTTCGGCAGTACCAACAAGATTTATTGTGTATGCACCGGAATTGATACATACGCAAGCTTTGTTATTTTTACTGATTCGTTCAGCATAGGGTCTGTCGGTAGCTGTATTAAACGTCAGCCAGTTTATGCCGTCGGCTTTTGTAATGCAAAATGTAGTGGCAGAAGGATAGCCGTTATCATCAATAAGTGAAAGTGCGGCGTATCCCTCCATGCCCCCCAACTTATATTCTGTCATTGAATTGATGAGTTCTTCTGCTCTTTTGACAACCTCTTGACTCATTTGCAAAACTCCTTTAGATTTTATAGTTGCATGTGGTGATGCTATCTGTTTGCTTCCTTATCCTTCAAGAGCCATTGGTTCTGATATGCTCTCGGGAATTTCTATTCCTGTTGCATAGCAAAATGCAATAATTTGGCCAACATGCATATATTCATGCCCTATCATCAGTGAAATAATTTGATGTACATTTCTTTTCTCACCATAATAATCTATAATTTCGGTACCGTCCAGGGATTCTAAAGCTTTTTCCAATTGAGCATCAAGTTTTGCCATTTTTTCTACGATAGCTTGTTTTGACATGTTTTCATACAGGTACTCATCTCCAAAGTCCACCACTTTTGTAGTTAAGGATTCTACAATATCTTCTTGAAATATGGTCAATTCCTCAGCCTGCAATTTAATAGTATTCAGCTTCTTTCTTGGTAACTTTTTATCAAGATCTGCGTCACTTAGTTCGTCCAGGAAGCCTAAAATAATGCTTCGTGTTTCCTTCCAATCTGCCAAAAGAGCCTTTAATGATTCAATCATGTGATACCTCCAAAAATTATTTTTGTGCTAACTTGCTTTAACAGGCTCTAAGTATAACAAGTTAATGCGACAACAGTGTGTCATATTATGTATATCATTTGCATTTATTTTGTATTTATGTAGCATCTAAAATTCATAAATTTGAGCGACAAATTTATAATATCTATTCTCCGAGAAATCCCCTTGAAATGGATTATCCGGTATGCTAATTACAAGTGCGGCTTTACTAATTCTTGTTCCATCAGGTACGCCATAAAAATTTGGATCAGTTACTGACATTTCATTATACCAATTTGAACCATATAAAAAATCAGTTTTTGTCTTAGGTTTACCGTATCTATTTATTTTTTTTGAAATTAATAATTTTTCGACAGCAACTAGAGTAAGTGAATAACCAATAGAACCTATCTCCGATTCAGTTATATATGGAAGTGTATTTCCAAATATATAACTATGTCTTTCAGGAGGGTGAAGTTTTAAAACATCATCAATCGTATATTCGTCTGTCTTTTTCCAATAATAATCTTGGTTAATCAAGACATTTTCCGGTTGATACTCTGATGGATTTTCGCCTAAAATTTGAACTCTTACAACATCAAGCGTTTGACATTCAGATTCATTTTCGTATTGCATATCTTTTGGAAATAATGTACCATGCGTGTTTTTATCATCTGACGTTAAGCGGATCCATTGACCGTTATTAATATCTATGCCAGCTACACAATATCCTTTATTTTTTGATGATTTTGTTAAGATAACAAGTTCCGCATACATATCAAAATCTCCTCTGTACTATATATGTTTAATGACTATTTGAGGGTGTTCTATAGCAATCATTTCAGCTAAAAGTCGTCTGTGGCAGTTTTCAACTGTTGGTTCACTACACAACAATCCTATTTTTGTGTATTTATCATATTTTTCAAGAAATCCGTTAATTATCCCTCTATCCTTGATGAGTGAATTATATTGTGTTTCATATTCATTCCAATCCATTTTTTTGCTTTTGTATCCATCAAGAATTTCTTTCGTAGGTGCTAATTCAGTGTAATGCTCATAATCACACTCACATAGTTTATTTAAAAAATATTTCAAGTCATTACCCTTTGCAAAACCTGATAATTGCGAAACATTGTTAAGTCGAACATCAATTATAATTTTTACGTTATTTTCTCGTATAAGCTCAAAAAACTGCTGTGCTGTTTTTTTAGTAAAGCCTATTGTGTACAGTATCATTCTTCGCCCTCCATAAAATAACCTATTTCGGCATTTCTTTTTTTGTATGATAGGTCTATCATGTCTTGATTAGTTAAAGCTTGGCTTTCAAATAAATCAATTTGATGTCTGTTTGGATAGTAATTTTCTAACATACGTAATTCTATATCATTTTGTGACTGCTTGTCATTTTCGGGAAGTAAATGAAAAATATTATAACCACTTTTATTAAATTCACGCGCAACCATTATCGTTCTATGGCAATTTAATGGATCTTTTTCAGAACACATTAACACAAAAGAATATCCTTTGTTCATACCTGCGCAGAGCTTTTCAATGCCACTTAAAAAACCATTAGACTTTGTGAATATATCAAAATCTAAGTATCCCCGGGAAGAATAAAATGCTCTATTTTTCTGTTGAGCACCAAATTCATGCGCATAATTGCGATATAAAATACCATTAGCCTTTAAGGATGATTCCAGATTTTCCTTATTATAGTCTGGATGATGCTTTGAATAAGGCGTACTTCTAACATCAATAACAACAGATATTGCGTATTTTTTAAGCTCATTAAAAAAGCTCTCTAATTTATAGCCTGAATAACCTATAGTATAAAGTTCACTAATCATTTCCAATCACCTAAATTCTATTTCCCGATATATCATGGTAGACATAATATTTTACAAGATTAAACCATTTAGTATTGTATCATATTATTCATTTGATAACTATAGCATATTTCTTCCCTATAGCATCTCCACTTTGCACTAACGTGCTTCGTGTCGGTGAAGGGGGCGCAATTTTCGCTTGCATCAACACGTAAACGTGTTAATGTCAATCGGAATTGCTATAATAAAAAATACGCAAAATTTATCTTGACAATTTCTTTCGGAAAGATAAACTTCCAAAACAATAAGAATCAATGACGAAAATCCTGTTGACTACAGTTAAAATTTTAACTATAATCATGATGTTTTTACAAGTAAATTGTATAATGCCGGTAAAGCATTGTGAAAATTCGCCTGTAAATAGTATATGTTGTTTAATGTAATTATTTTAACAAGGAGGAAGTTTATGAAAAAATGTTTTAAAAGCCGAATTATCGCAATAATGCTATCTTTTACGATGGCACTTTCGGCTTTTGCACATGTACCTGTGTCTGCGCAGACAACAGAAGAGTATCCCGTTTACAATGGATATACTGTGTACAATGAATACCCTGAGTATAACGGGTATGAAAATGATTTTGGGAATGACAGAGATTATGAATACTCTGAAAATGACCAAGTAAATGAGTATTACGAGTATGTAGGAAATGACGAGTATTCTGAAAACGACTTGGATAATGATTATGCTTATTATCCGGCATATGGTTATGACCTGATTGCACCATATGCCGCCGGATTATTTACATACACTGTAAATATGGCCGGATATCCGGGAAGTGGAGCCGTTTGGGGCTTAACAGACTTAAATGGTAATGTTCCTTTGAATATTTCATTTACTCCTTTAGCAGGTGCAGAAAATTGGTGGACTGCTACATTTTCGCATTCATCCAACAGATTAAGCCTAAGCTACACCGGCGGAAGAGACTGGAGAACGCCTTTCAACAGAAGCTTTGTGCTTACACCTGAATTTAATACAGTATACATCTTCTTAAATGAAGCTACAAGCTTGGTGTATCCTACATTTAACAATGCCGGTGCAGTAGATTTTACAGTAATTTCTTGGGAAGATACAATTGATATAGCAGGTACTTTTAACAATTGGACGCCTGCGGGGGCTGCAATTCAGCCGGCCGGCTCAATTTTATCTACCTTAACACCTATGGGTGCAGAAGCCAACCCTGCAAGACGTGTGCATACAGTAAGAATCTCGGCAAACCCGGGATCTCATCAATTTTCGATGTTGCGTCGTGGTATTTGGGCAGGGGATCTTCCTCAACAGTGGCAAGGTAGCGGAAACGCCACACTTAACGTACCGGGAGCTTCCGGCGGCCCTCAAACTCTTACCATTAACTATTTCCAATTTCCACAAAATCAACCTCCACGCCCTAATGATTGGAACTTATGGGCATGGACGCTTGGCTTGCCTCCGGGTTCTCCTGGCATAACACCACCGTTTAACTTTAATCCTGCCCCACATATTGGCGCAGGTTGGCGTACTATTACGCTAACTTTGCCGGAAGGAACACCAAGAGTAGGCTTTATTGTGCGCTTGGGACATTGGGAACAAGAAAATCCACAAATCCAAGTAGACCTTACAGATGCTTCCGGCAATCCCGTAAGCCAAACTATATATTACGTTCATGGGCAAAACACATACCATACCACCCGCCCGTATGTTGGGCCGGGTGTTCAATCAGCCTTGGCAGATTGGTCAAACTACATCCGCATGACCATGAACTTTGACCCACCCGGCGGATTCCAAATGAATCAGCTACAGTTGCGGGATGTTACAGGTACCAATTGGGACGGCGGAACGCCTATCCAAATAACAAGAGCTGAGCGCGACTCAAATGGTAGGGGCTTAGGTGGCACAACTATCCCGGTTTACCATGTTAATGTTGCCGCAAATGCTTTGCAACCTAACAGACATTACGAAATTCGTTATGGTGGTCAGCAAATTTCTACCGAAGTTGTAATGCGCCATATCTTGGATCAATTCTATTATACAGGTAGCTTATTCCATGAGCATAGGCCATCAGGAACAGACTTCCGTGTGTGGGCACCTACAGCAACAAATGTAGAACTAGCCTTGTATGGTAACTTTAGAAATGTACAACAAGGATTAGACACAGCTCATTTTTATGGTGACGGTCGTGTAAGGCGCAGTTTCTTAGAAAATCCGGTAGCTTTACATCCTATGACCCGCAATAATCAAGGAGTTTGGAGAACAACTGTAAGCGGAGATTTAGCCGGACACTTTTATATGTTTCGCATTACACATGCAAACGGTAATGTAGAATACGCTGTTGACCCATATGCAACCGCAGTTTCTGCAAATGGTCAGTTGAGTGCTGTTGTCAGTGCTGCCCAAAGAGGCGCGCCATTGCGAGATGCAAGCGGACGCAACAGACTTCAAAGAGAAGGCTTAGGGTCTGAAATAAGAAGAAATCAATATGGCACAGCCAGCCAGGTTGATCATGTTATTTACGAAGTGCATGTACGTGACTTTACTATACATCAAAGCTGGGGCGGGCCGGACAACCTTAGAGGAACATATCTTGGATTTGTTCAACCCGGAACAACTGTAAACGGCAGACCCGGCAATCCATCTACAGGATTGGATCACTTGCTTGAGCTTGGCATAACAACAGTTCATTTGCTACCAATACAAGCTATCCACACAATTAACGAACTAAGCCCTAATCGTTTAGTTTACAATCATGACAGTGCTTTTAACTGGGGTTATGATCCTCAGCACTACAACGTCCCGGAAGGAAGCTATTCTACAGATCCAACCGTTCCATATCTTCGTACAAGGGAACTAAAAACTCTTATAGATACTTTGCATCAAAATGGAATCCGTGTAGTAAAAGATGTGGTGTACAACCATACTTACAGCATACTGGACGGGCCTTTCCATAGAGTTGTACCCGGCTACTATTACAGAACATGGTGCAACGGGTTGTTCTCTAATGGCTCCGGTGTGGGCAATGAAGTTGCTTCTGAGCGTCCTATGGTGCGCCGGTATATCATTGATTCCGTTCTTTATTGGCAAAGAGAATTTGGTATTGACGGCTTCCGCTTTGACCTGATGTGGTTGCATGATGCCGAAACCATGTACCAAGTTGTTGAAGCTCTTAGAGCGGTTGACCCGGATGTATTAATCTATGGCGAACCTTGGCGTGCGGCAGTTTCTCCACTTGAGCCACATCATAGTGGTGCTTCAATTCCCGGACATTTGCATGATTATGCTAACAGGCGTTGGCAGGGAACAGGCCGGCCAATGGTAGGTGTTCACCCAACTAATCACTGGGCAATAAGCCGTGTTACCCACTTGCCGGGCTGGACTCAAAATGTTGGGCGTTTTGGTTTCTTCAATAATATAAGCCGTGAAATTTTTATGGGGCATAATGACGGCCCAAGGGCCGGTTTTGCCGCCGGAGGAAGTACCGCTCAAGGCTCGCCAACCGAAGTAGGGTTATGGGATGCTATCAGAGGATTTACTCATAACTACGGATACTCTCATTGGGCATCTGACAGCATTAATTATGTGTCCAAACACGATAATCTTATACTTTGGGATAATATAAATTGGTCACTTGGCTCCGGTCATGGTGGAATCAATGCGTCGCCAAACAATCCTATTCCTGACCCTGCTTGGCATAATAATTTGCGTGTAGGTGACGAATTTATTAATAACCAAGCGTTTTATAATGATCCGTTTGCTCATCTTAACCGCAATGACATAATGAGCAACCGCGCTGTAAGATCTCACTTACTTGCGGCAGGTATAGTGCTTACTTCTCAAGGCGTACCTTTCTTACATGCCGGAGATGAGTTTTTACGCACTAAACGCGGGCATCGCAACACCTACAGGGCACTTGACCGTTACAATGCGTTTAGATGGGAACAACTGATAGAGTTTGAAGATGCATTTAATTTTTATAGTGGGTTGATAGAATTACGCAATAACACTCCTGCCTTTAGAATGGATCTTTTGCTTGGCATGGATGAATTCTACAATAGACTTTATATGAACAATCGGATGCTTGCATATAGGCTACAGCCAAATGCAGCCGGACAGCTTCCCGGTGGCGGCGATTGGAGATACATTTATGTGGTTTATAACGGAAGCCCATACGAGCGTTTTATAAATCCTAATGTCCGCAGATCTTCAGTGCCATTGAATATCGTGGTGACATCAAGATATGCAGGTACTGAAACACTTGGCGTATTGCAACCTAATGATGTTATTGTACTTCCGCCATTCTCAATGTTTGTTGCCTATTATGCAGACACAGGCGCAAACAGATTTGATCTTGATCTGCTTGATTTTGACATGGATGAAGGATTTGCAATTGCACACGAACCATATGAATATGAAGTGTATGATTATGAGTAATAGTTAGACCACTTTTACGCAGTATGAAATAGGAACCGATTGTACGCATAAAAATTGCAAAAAAACGCCGTTTTAGCTATATTAAACGGCGTTTTTTGTATGAAAAAATTTTATTGTTCATGTGTTTGTAATAGCAATATTAAATTCAACTATTGACAAAATATTACAACATATGATATTATTCGACGGCTAAAAAATACAACCGGTGATCAAGTTGTATTTTTATAAAGTATGGCAATCAAAAGAATCAAAGGAGTGTTTAAAATCAAAAACTATTTGAAGAAAATTAGAACCAAGAAGTACATTGCACTTTTCTTAACTATGATCATGGTGTTACATACGTTTGCGCCATACGTAGTTCAGGCTCAAACCACCGGCAGGTCGGATTCAGCAAGCCAAGCCGGTTCACTGTTAGAGTCATTATCAGAAGAAGATTTACATGAGTTGCTTAATCGTGATCTTATGTATACTATCAACGGGCTTGGTAGTTTTGAGGATTATGCTTATCACGGCTATCACGATTACTATGGCTATTACAGTAATCTTAACGATCTCGAAAATTACAACGATGATTTGTGTATCTACTGTTGTAATTTTTACTGTCCGTATTGTTGTTCTTTGTACACATATGATGTTAAAGAAGGCGAAGATGAAGCCGTTTTCTTCAGCTTTGGAGAAATTAACGAATTTGGGGCATTTGAACTATTTGCGCCATTTACAACCAGCCCATCGGCAATTCGGATTGTCTCAAATGAAGTTGTTG
>WQVX01000075.1 GCA_009785615.1 Defluviitaleaceae bacterium
ATGTAACAAGAAAAATATATTGCTCTCAGTGTATAAAGTTCAAAAGGAAGGCTGGCAATGATAATGACTCTTAAAAAAAATAATCTTGTCAAAAAAAGAAATGTGCTAAACGAAATTCGCCCAAGCACAATGAGTCTAACGGAAATGCGGTTTTTTAGTATATACCTCAGTAAGATACACATAGATAGACCTGATGAAACAAGGGTTGTTCGATTTCCATTAGATGACTTCAAGACAATCATGGAATTGGAAAGCAGGATAAATATACAGCATATGCAAAAAGTTACAAATAGTCTGCTTTGTAAAGTTGTTAATATAAGGAATGATGAAACTGGCGGGTATCTAGGGTTTCAGCTTTTCAAAGAATGTATGGTTGACACAGATAATCATGGTGATTGGTACGTTGAAATAGATGCACATGATAAAGCGTTGCCACTTATGTTTAGTTTCAAGAATAAATATTTTCGATATAGAATTGAAAATATATTGCGCCTAAAAAGCCCAAATCAATACCGAATGTATGAGTTGCTAAAACAATATGAGGGGGTCGGATGGCGTGTTTTTGAAGTTGATGAGTTAAAGGAGTTAATAGGAGTAGGAAAAGACGAATATGAAGGGAGGTGGGATAATTTCAAAAAGTATGTGCTAATCGCTTGCCAAAGAGCCTTGTCGGAGCATACAGATATAAAATTTACTTATGAGCCGCATGGCAAAAAAGGCAGGGGCGGCAAAGTGCTTGCTCTTAAATTCATTATCGAAAAAAATGAAGACTACACCGACCAACTGACATTAGATATGTATATTGAGAATAGCAAAGGTGGGGTCTTTGGTGCCGATGACGTTTCCGATGCGGACGACGAAGAAAAAAATCCATACCAAGAACGCATTGAGTTTTTTATGGAGGCCTGCAATAATGAATTTACATTTGAGGAAGTAGTAGTCCTGCAAGACAAGATGCGTAGCGTTATTTCAAACTCCCAATATTTCGACCAGATATACTGCTATCACTACATTAGCGATAGATACAAGTATATGGAGTTGCAGAGTAAACAGCGAAAAATATCAAAACGGTTTGGTTACATGAAAAGCCTAATGAATAAGGAAATATAGCCAATGAGAACAATTGAGCCGATTGAAAATTAGCTGGAGGCGTTGATAAGCTACAGGAAGGGAGCCAGGTGTGATGAGAATAACCACTATAATTAACCAAAAGGGCGGCGTTGGAAAAACCACCACTGCACATGCATTAGCCACTGGGCTAAGGATACAGGGATATAATGTTCTATCTATAGACATCGACCCGCAGGGGAACTTTAGCTATACCATGAATGCAGATACTAAAGGCAGAGGAATTTATGGGGCTATGCGAGGTGAATATTCTATGTATGACGTTATTCAAAATACGGAGCAAGGAGATATTGTGCCAAGCTCCTTACTGTTGACGGCTGCTGACATGGAATTTACATCTACTGGTCGAGAGTGGATTATTGATAGCCTACTAAAATCTATGGATAATAGTTATTCTCACGTAATAATAGACAGTCCTCCTACTCTTGGTGTTCTAACCATCAATGCACTTACCGCTAGTACAGATGTTGTAATACCCATGGGCGCAGATATCTATAGCTTGCAAGGATTATACCAACTGCACAACACAATCCTAAAAGTAAAACAATTTTGCAACAAAAACATATCAATTGCTGGGCTTTTACTTACTCGTTACAATTCAAGAACGGTTCTGTCTCATGATATAAGGGATGGGATTGAGTCAAAGGCGCGAGAACTACAAGCGCCGCTGTATAGTACCGTAATACGCGAAGGAGTTGCAGTAAAGGAAGCTCAAACAAGTCAAACGTCATTATTTTGTTATGCACCTAAATCTAATCCAGCTCTTGATTACAAAGCATTTATTGCTGAATATCTAAATCAAGAAAACGCAAACACCGAAAAGGAGCCCACCTATGCCTAAGAAAGATTTCAAGAGTAGTGTCCAAGGTGCGGATAAGCTCTTTAGTGTGAATGATGCCACATCTGCCACACATGACGTACACGCCACATCTGCCACATCTGCCACACATGACGTACACGCCACATCTGCCACACATGACGTACACGCCACATCTGCCACATCTGCCACACATGACGTACACGCCACATCTGCCACATCTGCCACACATGACGTACACGCCACATCTGCCACATCTGCCACACAGACGGAACGCATTAATATACGTATCGATCAAACCATTAAAAAATATGTAAGTGAAGCTGCATGGCAACAACGAATGAGTCTTACAGAATATATATGCGCTTTAATTAAAGCAGATATGGAATTAAATAAACCGAAAGAAAGCCAACATGAGTGAGAACGATTTTAGATGTCACTCTTTCTGATGCGGCTGGATGCCTGTACGCAGAAACACTACTCATGCCAAAGAACAAGGGCAACAACTACGAAACGTGCATCTTATTGAATTTGTGTTGTTGCTATGTAGTGAACGAGCGCAAAGTTGCGCTCGTTATGTTAGTGCTTATCTAGTTGGTTTTCGGTTAAGTCAAAAAGGTACGGCCCTAGGTCCGTACCTTTTTGAGTTTCTTTTTTTCTAACACAATGTGCGGACTTGCGGCCGCACATTGTCACCTACTCTACTGAGGGAAGTTTTTCCTACAGTAGTGATGAAAAATATGATTATTTGAAACAGGTTGGAATAGGTAAGAAGGTACGGACTCGCGTCCGCACCTTCTTACCTATTCCGTTGCGAGAAGTTTTTTTACAATAGGATTTAGCGAATAACGCAACAATTAAATTTCGGACACATTTCATCGAAGACACGCGCCCTCGGTTGAACAAGAATTTTCATAACCCAAATTGCTCCTTTCTGAAGTATTTTTTGTTGTAACAATTATGTTAAGCTCAAAAGGTACGGACTTGCGGCCGCACCTTCTCGCTTACACCACTGCGGGAAAAAGATCCTACAGTAAAATTTACCAATCAATAATGCTACAACAAATTATTGGACACGTTGGAACGTCGATGACGCGTACCTTAGGTTGAATAAGAACCTTCATAGCCAAAATTGCTCCTTTCTGAAGTATTTTTTTACTGCAACAATATTGCCTTTGCACATAACGATATATAGTTGTTAATATTGTTTTTAAGGTCAATGCAGTCTGTTGTGCCGTTCATACGTTGATGAGGACACCCTCCCATGCATATAGGTAAAAATTTACAGTCCGCACATTTTTCCGTAGCCGTCGGCTCGAAAAGCATATAATCATTAAATGTATTTGTTGGTTTCATGCACTCATCAAGTAACGACGATACTCTTTTTGATTTTGAGCCAATATCTGCGTGACATTTGTACATATCACCAACCGGGTCTATTACCCAGCCATTGCAGGAATCAGCTATGCAAAAATTACTCTTAGGCTTAGGGAGCATATCCATCATGTTTTCCCCAATTTTTTGCATAAATTGTACCCTTATCTCGCTAAATTGGTTTTTAGAAATACATTTGTCACTCCCACAGTTATCACCAAATGATGCTACGTGTCCAAGGTATGGTGAAACAAAACCTTCCAGTCCCTCCGCCTTTATAATTGATAAAATTTCGCTTGCTTGCTCTTGATTTTCTATATCTACGTTTATTCTAAGAGCTACGGGTAAGATGCCCTTTGTATCTTTAAGGTTTTGTATAATAGTATCGAATGTACCATTGCCACACTCGAGGAAACGTCGTGAGTCATGGATTTCTTTGACCCCATCTAAAGTTATTTGAACGTAGTTTACCTTGCAACTTTTCAACCGCTCTGCAATATTAGGGCTATATAAATAACCATTTGTTATGACATTTGCCTTGTACTCTATACTGTTCTTTTCACATATCTGCAAAAATTTATAGCTCAAATCCTCTATGCGCTCCATATCTAAAAGTGGCTCGCCACCAAACCAAGTTATATCTAGGTTTGAAAGATGGTTCGCCTTCTCGTCCACAAACGCTACAAGTTTCGCGGCAACATCGTCCGGCATACGTTGCTTGCGAAGCTGTCCGAGTTCAAAACAGTATGTGCAACGGAAATTGCAATCCATGCTGGGTGCTATAATTAATCCCAAGTGTGAAGTTGCAAAGCGACTGCTATACATATTCAAGCGTAATTCGTTTAACTCATCAATATCATCTTCTATTAAGAAGCCACAGTGCATTAGTCCATTTGCCAAATCTTTATCGTCTATAGCAGATTCGCATTCGCAGAAGGCGTTAAATTGTGCAAAACTTGCCTCATCTAATGTGACCATAGCTCCGCTACGGGAATTGTATACTAATACGTCATTGCTCTCGCCCAAATCCTTGGCTGATACTGTGAAATTGTATTTAGATGCTTTCATTGGCTATTCCTCCCACCACGATAAAATTATTTAGCACAAGAGTTAATGAGAGTGTTTACCCATTTTCCAATTTAACGTGACCATCATTTACCGTATACACCTTATTGCAAATATCCTTAGTAGCCAAGTCATGTGTGACAATCAAACATATTTTGTCTTTAGCAATACTTTGCACTGTTTCATGAAAAGTAGAGATTGAATCTACATCCAAATTGGACGTTGGTTCGTCAAAAATTAGGATAGGTTTACTTGCATATAGAGCCCTAGCGATAGCAATGCGCTGGCCTTGGCCGCTTGAAAGCGTATTTAAACCTTCGCCAATTATAGTGTCGTATTTTTCTGGCAAGGACTCAATAAAATCATGTATTCCAGCAGCTCTGGAGGCACTCATCATCTGTTCATATGCAAAAGAATTTGTCATACATATATTTTCCTTCACCGAAGCTGTAAATAGAAAATCATTGCTTGGCACATATGCTATATGGTTCCGAGCATTGTCAGTAACCCTGTTGTTTTGGTCTATCAATCGCACATCGCCTATTTTAGGAATATATAACCCCATCAAAATCTTTGTTAGCGTACTTTTACCGCTACCGCTTTCACCAATGATACCTACAATTTCGCCAGATTTTGCATTTATATTTACATCTTTTAAAATATCCTCGTCGTCATATGCAAAATACAGCCCGCTTGCGTTAATTTCGTTTATTTTATTACTTATATCCGAACTAGATGCCATTTCCTCCGGAAGTTCAGTAACCTCACGGATACGTTTCGCCGATGCAGACGCTGAGGCAAACATTCGTATATGACCGCCCAACTTAAACACCGGGCTACTAAGCATATGACTTAATGTTGCCATACCCACCAACTCACCGATTGTTAGTGAACCAATATACACGAAATACCCACCCAGACCATAGATTATGAAATAAACACAGAATGTCATCAGTCCACTGGTGATATTATACAACGATGCCGCCTTGGCATAATTAACCGAGGTATTTATTTTTGTGTCGTATAATTTGTCAAACTTACCTAGGAAACTATTTACCATGCCATATGCTTTTAACAGCAACATTTTCGTTGTGCCTTCTTGAAGATTAAGCCGTACGTCTTCTTCAGCCTTTTGCATTGCAGTTGTTGCTTTTTGCATACCAGACATGAATTTCTTAAAAAAGAATGTAAGTACAAGTAAGGCCACCATCATTACCATTGCTACCTGCCAATTAAATGATAGCATCAAGATAAAAGCACCAATGCCTATTACGGCATCTGCAAGAAAATGCGTATATAAAACTGCGAACGCATCAGTTGTATTGCTTGAGTCATTATTTAACAACATTTGCAGTTCTGCAGAATGACGTTTTTGAATTAGAGCAAAATCCCTGGTGTAAAAAGCTTTAAAAATTCTTGCTCTGGAATTTCTCCATAGTATTTGGGAGGCTTTTGCACCATATATATCAAATATTAGCCTCGAAATGAGGTTGACAACAAGGATTGCCACAGAAGCCCAAACCAAATTAGACAGAGGAACCCGACCCTCCCCTGTCAGGAAATTTACTATTTCAACAAGCACATATGATGCCATTAACAAGTGAGCTAGTTGCATTGCCACACCAGACATTCCCTGCATTAGCAGATATTTTCCTGCTCCGAAGCTTTCTTGGAACAACCACCTTATTTGACTAGGTTCTTTTTTCATTCACGCATCATCCTTTTGTTTGAAATATTTCTGCCGCAACCTTTGGCGGCCACCGATTACACAAATGTGAGGGCAAAACACAAGGGTACAAATTGCATACCCCTGTGCCTGGTCATTACGCGATTACTTTCCGCCGCAACCCTTGGACGTGTTGAGGATACAGGATCCACCGCCTTCACACATATTTACTATGTGCATAGGTGCAATAACTGTTTGAGCTTCACGTACTGTGCGCATTCCGAGCCCTCCTATCTCTATTAAATTTTATATAAAACCTCCGCATACGAGCATAATCGCATTGTCATACACAATCATACCAATATTTTGGACGATTCTACCATTATTAAATAGTAAGTACAGTTGCAGCACAGGTTGCTACCACGGACGAGAAAGGCACAGAGGTGCAGATTTTATACCCCTGCGCCTTGTCATTATGTCACTACTTTCCGCCACAACCACTAACAGTGTTGATGATACAGGATCCACCACTTTCACACATATTTACTATGTGCAAAGGCGCAATAACTGCTTGTGCTTCACGTACTGTGCGCATTAAAAGCCCTCCTTTCATTATTTGATTTTATAAAACCTCCGTATACAGTATAATTGTATTCATCAGACACCATCACACTAGCATTTTGGATGATTTTATTATTCCAAATAGTAAGACCTCAATGAGCGAAAGGCACAGAGGTGCAGATTTTGACCCCTGCGCCTTGTCTCTATGTCATTACTTTCCACCGCAGCCGGCGACAGCGTTGATGATACAGCTTCCACCAGCATTGCAAATATTTACTTCGTTTAGAGATGTAATAACTGCTTGTGCTTCACGTACTATGCGCATCCAAAGCCCTCCTTCCCTTTTATTAATTTAGTATAAAACTTCCTTATGCGGTGTAATCGTGTGGTTATACATAAGCAGCCCGCATTTTGGACGGTTCTATCATATTAAACAGGCAAGGCTCTCAATGTTGCTTATTAGGTGCAACCGCAAATTTTCTTTATCGCAACCACCAGTGTCTCCTCCTATCGTATGGAGAGGACAACCCTTGCCAAAACAGACAGGAAAAATATCACAACTCTTGCATTCTGGTCTAATCATGTTTTCACGATTTACCCACTTGCAATGTTTCACATGATTTATTTCCAAACTGCCATCGCTCGACAGTTGTCCAACCTTATTGCAATCGCTGTCCAGTGCGAGAGTACACTTTAAGAGCGCACCATCACAATCGACAAGATAATGATTGAATTTTGACGCATAACAAATCCCACTATATGGCATGGAGTATGCCATAAATAACTGATTATCAATTCCTAAGTTATGTGCAACCTTACTCGCGCGTGAAAGTACGTCAAACGCTTGTTCGCTATCATGTATGTCTAGGTTCTCGTCATTTTTGCCACCCATTTTGGCCACATTATATGGTTGAATTGAAAACCGCGGGTCATCGAAATTTTCTTTTATATAGTCGTAGAATTTCTCAAGACTCTTTGCTGTTTCTTCATCAAAATTTGTTCGAATAGCTATTTTGTAACTATAGTCACACTGCTTGGCATCTAAAAGATTTTTGATAATCGTGTTAAAACTTCCAGAACCATCCACGCACATACGCCGAGCATCGTGTGTTTCCGAAAAACCATCGACAGTAACTTGATAGTAATTACAATTTACCTCTGCAAGTGCCGCAAAACGCTCTTTGGTAACTAACGTGAAATTTGTTGTTGCGTTTGAGGCAAATGGTATTTCATACATATCGCAAATAGCCTTTGCTCGCTTCAAAAATCCCAAAACTTTATCAAATTGCAGAAACGGTTCGCCCCCAAATAGCGATAGCGTTACAGAACTGTATAACTTGTTTTTCAAAGATATTTCTATATGTGCTAATATGCTTTCGTATGTTTCGTCGCTCATATATTCATTCCGAAAGTCCTCATAGCAGTAGCTACATCTAAGATTGCACTGCCTTGTTGTAAGTAAAATTAAGCGAAGTGCAGTGTCGCGCACAACTCCTCTATCGTGGTGATAAAGTGCCATTTGATATTCGTCAATGTCGTCATCAACAAATACACCACTGTCATAAAAATGCCTATGCATTTCGCTGTTTTCGTTAAATGCGAGACTATCGCCACTCATCACTGCTGCCAGTTCGTCATAGTATGTTTCATCATTTATGTGAATGATAGCTCCACTTAGAGTGTTGGCAACAATAAATGTCCCATCTTCTTTGGGAATAAAAATAGTATACGTACTGATTTTCTTTTTCTCTGTCATTTGCATAAGCACATCAACCTCGTTTGTGTTTAGAGTTGTTGTTGCCATTTTGCTCATCTCCTTTTTCATGAATGATTTTATTTTATTTTTCTGAATACAGTATAATCTCATTCATGGCTACAAGGTTAAAACAGTCCTAAACACTGCTAAATTAGACACAAGTTCCATTTTGTTTGCATTCAGGAACAAAATGGGCGCATTTAGGCTGTATGCTTTTATGTATACAACCTCTTTCATCATCAAAAAACAAGTCGCAATATGTCATGCGCAATGTGCTATAATATTCCAAATGCAATTTTGGAGTAGGTACTAAGGGGCGATTAGTGTGGATGCATTATGGTTTTCTTTTCAAATGGTTGTGAACGTATTCGAGAGTGCAGTGTTTTGCTATTTCATTGCCAAGCATTTTCCCAGTAAGTTTTCAAGAGGTACAAGCTACCTAATTAATACCATTGTTGTACTTATCATGTCTGGTATATATGCGGTCTACTTTTTCTTTCCACCGCCATGGTGGCTGGACTCGGCAACTATAGTCCCATATTGGATAGGGTTTGCCCTTTTATTACGCAAGGGTTTTTGGTACGAAAAAGGATTTTGGAGTCTTGCTATTTTAGGGGCAAACTATATATGTGCAGTTGCAGCCATTACTTTAGCTATGTATATATCTGGAGCGTCCCAGTACACAATTGTATTCACGCAAGGTGTGCCACGCTTGTTGCTTGTTATCCTTGCCAAAACAGCACAGGTTGCAGTTATTTACTACTTTTCTAAATTTTATATTACATCCCTCAAACTCTCTAAAACGATATATATAGTGCTGATATCCATTTCTATTTTATCTATTGCTATTGCAGTAAGCATAATGGAAACGGCTATGGTGATGGGGGAGGATTTAGCTCTGCTACGTTATTTAGTAGTGGGAGGCATTTGCCTAGTTGCAATAGTGATGATTGCATACTATTTATATTACAAAATAGCCAGGCAAAGTGAATTGCTGTTTAATGCACAAAATGAGTTGCAACACAAAACCCTTATAGAGCAGCATAATGAAGAGCTGCTAAAAGTGGACGCAAATATGAAAAACTGGCGGCATGACTTCCATAACCACCTGCAATCTATATTAGTATTGTCCCGCTCCGAAAATACAAAAGATGTAGAGGATTATATAATGAACTTGGGGCATGAATTAAAAGCTATTGATGCCATATGTAATACAGGACAAAAAGCCCTTGATGCTATTATTACGGTGAAATACTCTATTGCCAAATCTTATGATATTGCGCTTACACTCAATATCGGTCCTATTGCACCACTGCCTTTTAGTGACGTAGACGTTACAACCCTGTTTGGAAATTTAATGGACAATGCTATAGAGGCTTGTAGACAAGTCATCCCCAAGGAAACATCTATAAATCTTTCCTTGGGGATGATGGGTGAAATGATACACATATGTGTCTCCAATACCACCAATGGCATGGTTCGTATTGAAGATGGTAAATTTTTAACCACTAAACCAGACCAAAGTCTTCATGGTTTGGGGCTTTTAAGTATAGATAGAGTGGTAGACTCTGTCGGCGGTATCGTCCAACGTGAACATAATAATGGTGTTTTCACAACTACTCTACTACTACCGACAAATTAGTTGACCTGTCTACTAAACTCTGAGGTGTTTTGGGTTGATATATTCCACCCCAACTTGCGGATTCCGCACCAGCAACTGCTGCCGTAAATGTTACCTTTGCTAACAAATGTGCTACTAAACTTAATACCTTTTTCATGTGACTACCTCTTTCGTTTTTTATTTGCCCTTATTGTATATGTCTATAAACCACACAAGACCGTCATTGCTTAATTGCGTTATTTTTGAGCGCAAATAATAAAACAAGCCCAGTTAGGAACAAAATGGGCTTGTTTAGGCTCGGTAGGCAATATAAATAATATCATTTCTTAAATTCTCGACAGGCCGGGTAGACCTATACTTGATAATATACTCGCTGATATTTCACTAAAAGTCACCATGCGGCCGTTTACGATGCACAAACACTCATCCAGTGCCAGCTGCTCCCATTTCTCTACATCACCACTGGCAATAGCCCTGTTCAGCTTTGTGTATAAAATTCCTATATATAATTCTATAATCGTAATTTGTATACCACCATGTTTCAGATACTCACGCAAAAACATTTCGACACTACCATTCAATAGGGTTATTATAAACCCTATATCCCATGCTGGGTTTCCATGCGCATTCCGCTCTGGATTTTCGGTATGCCAGCTTTGCAATTTAACAAATGGATTGGATACCTCTGCCGTAATTCGCTCTACTATCTCATCCGTTTTTCTTAAGCAGTCAAAAACTTCATTATAAAAAGGCATATTAAACTTACGGCTTTTGGCCTGTAGGTATTTGCCATTCAACATAAGTCCATTGCGAAAGTCGGATAATGTATGGCTATGCGATTTAGCCAATAAAGCACCCACTTCTTCTGCGTCCATATTCTCAATTACTAAATCCATAATCACCTTACACCTCCATCATTTAATATTTTAGTCTAGCCATAGTCTATACAAACAATATATACTTATTTCAACAAATACGCAGAATGGCAAAAAAAGAACCTGAATAATAATTGGGGAACAATAAATATTCAGGAACAAAAAGCATGGTTTTACGAACTGTAGATAAAAAGGCGCAAGCATTGTACTATAATGTTGTAAATTAGCGAATGGAGGATGCATTATGCGGATTGCTGTTTGTGATGATGAAAAGGTTCAAGTTCACGGAAATGTAGAAATAATCCAAAAGTGGGCGGCGCATCGCAAAGTGGATGTACACATTGACACCTTCTCTTCTGCCGAAGAATTTTTATTCCGCTGGTCGGAGGGCCAACCATACGACTTGGCTATCTTCGATATACAGATGAAAAAAATGACGGGGATAGATTTGGCAAAAACCATTCGAAAAAAAGATAACGACCTACAAATCGTGTTTATCACAGGCATCACTGCTCACGTCTTCGAGGGCTATGATGTGGACGCTCTCAATTACTTAGTAAAACCCTATGCCCCGCAACTTTTCGTCAAAACTTTGGATAAAGCCCATGCTCTGTTTAAGCAAAAAGAAACCGGGAGTTTGATGGTATCGCAAGAGGGCCGCTTGATCCGCATTCCGTATGCAGAAATTTCACATATGGAGATTAAAGGGCATTACTTTGATATCTATACCCTAACAATGGGCGAATTCCGAATGAAGAAAAAAATGGACGAAATGGTATCCCTGCTGGACAGCAGCCTTTTTATCAGATGCCATCGTTCATTCATTGTTAATATCGGCCAAGTTACAAGTTTGGGTCGGCTGGAGGTTAAGCTAAAAGGTGGGCAAATCGTTCCGCTCAGTTCGCCCAATGTGCAGTCCGTAACACAACTGTTTTTGGATTACCATTACAGGCACGGCATATCGTCTACTAATGGTGAAGGGAGTTAGCTATGGTTGCAAATATAATTGATAAGAGTGTATTGTTTCTTATACAACAAGGGGCTGTAGAGAACACGGAAGAGCAAAAGGAAATCTACCGTTATGGTATGGAGTTGCAAATTTATTACATCATTCACGCCGCAATTCTAATTTCACTAGGCTTGCTATTTGGGCATGGCTTGGAAGTTGCTTTGTTGCTGTTTTTCTTTGGAGCAATTCAAGTGAATGCGGGTGGTTATCATGCAAAGACACACGCCAGGTGTATGTCGATAATGACCATTGGAGTAATTTTATTTTTACTCCTGCTGCCGATATATCAAAACAATTTGATTTTGCAATTGGTGTCCACCATTGTAGGTACTGCGACCGTTATAACCATGTCACCAGTAGCACATAAAAATCATCCGCTCAGTCCTCAGAAATCAAAAGTGTTGGGCAAGAGAGCAAAATTTATAGCTGTTGTTTTGGCTTCACTATGGTGCGTCTTGATGTTTTTTGATATGTCTGTAAGATTGCAAGGTATAATACCTGTTGTAATGGCTTTTACATTCGTGTCACTGATATGCGCCTGGACAAGTAAAAAAATTTGCAAACCATGATTGGGCGAAATTAAATTTTTTTAATCGCTTAGGCACCGTTTTTTGCGGTGCTTTTTGTTTGGCGGCGCAGATGGGGCTTGTCGCAATCGGCACAAGCCATCGCCGCTTGCTGGTGGGGCAACGCCCCACGGTCTTGGCTCCCGGCAGGGCAAGTTTCCAAATGCGATACGCAAGCCAACGGCGTTTTGGTATAACTTGCTACACCAATTTGACATTGGGTGTACTGTAGGGCATAATTGGCATGGAGGTGATACCGAGATGGCAAATGTCCAAAAGTATAACCGAGGGCAAATTGGTGGGCTTACTCGCCACTACGAAAGAGGACAAAGAGAGGACGGCACATATTACGCTTTTGGCAATCAAGAAATTGATACTAGCCTGTCGCATTTAAATTATAATCTTGCGCCGGAGCGTGATGGTGGCCAACTATCTTTTATCGGCAAACGAACTTCGGAAGTTAAGTACCACAATCGAACTGACGTTAATGTCATGTGCAGTTGGGTGATTACCGCGCCTAAACTTTTAGCAGAGAGTGAACACAAATTGTTTTTTCAAGAGGCCTATTCTTTTTTGAATCAACGATATGCAAACGGCAGCGATAGAAACGTCATAAGCGCATATGTGCATATGGATGAGTCAACGCCACATCTTCACTATGCATTTGTTCCTGTGGTACATGACAAAAAGAAGGGCATTGATAAAGTGTCTGCAAAAATTGCTATTGACCGTGTAGACTTGCAAAAATTTCACCAAGATTTAGAGCGGCACATGGCTGGAGTATTTGGTCGTGAAATTGGAATACTCAATGAGGCCACCAGAGACGGGAATAAATCTATTGACGAATTGAAACGTGAAACAGCCCAGGCTGAAATAGACACTCTCAATAAAAATATAATCGACTCTCGCAATATCTTAGCCGACGTTTTGTTTGACACGTCTGTAGCAGAGATTGAACGGAAAGAGCATGAGAAATTATCGGCTGAGATTAAAAATTTACGAAACGAAAAGGCGCAGCTTGATAAAGAATTATCCGATAACCATGCGACCGTCAAAAAACTTAAAAAGCACATCAAAGAATTAAATCCTCACGTTGACCGCCGCAGTTACGGTGCCATCAGAGATTTTGAAGAAACTGTGCGTGATGAAGTTAAGGGGCGGCTTGTGGGGACTGGAAAAACGATAACCGAAAAAGGTTGGAATAGCCTTCACCATTGGGCAAGAGTCGGGTTGTCGAATGCGTCTACAGCAGAAGCGTATGAAACCAAAGCGAAAGTGCTTGACGAAGAAAATAAAAACCTTTCAAGAAGGGTTCAAATTTTGCAATCATACTACGATAAATTAGCACCTGTCCTTAATAGCCCATACAAGCCCGAATTTGAGGCGTTAGAGCGCAAGACGAGGAATTGGTCTCAGGAGCAACAAAACGAGCGCAGAGAGGCCACGGCGCGCGAAAAACAGGTGCAAAAAGAACAAGCCTCTACTATGCCCACCATGAAAAGACCTAAATCGCGTGAAAATGACCGTTAAAAAATTGGCTATTTGGCCTGAGTGAAGTCCCCTCATCGCTTTTTTTCAAAGAAACGGACAGGTGATAAACCTCTGTGCTTTAACTGGCTAGTTGTCTTCGTTACGTCCCGCCTGTGCGCCATCACCGCCCCGGCATAACGGCCGCACAAAAATAAAATAGGTGTGTCAAGGGTTTAAGCGTAGCGTCCCTTGATACACCTATTTTATTTTTGTACTCTTGCGTGTGCGGGGGAGTGGTGATACTCCTACTCTGCATCTGGTAGACTAATTGCCTGTACCATCTCCAAAACTTTTGCAAGCACAGCCATTGGAACATCTTCTATAAATTCATAATTTCGTGTTGTTATGTCCAATACCTTAGCTTGTTCACACATTATAAAACCTGTTGTGCGTGTTTCCTTATCGAGTTCGACACGAAGTAAATTTGCTCGGCCCGTGTTTGTAATCGGGCATACCATAGCCAATTTGTCGCTTGTCATTATGTGGAAATCATTATTGCTGACTACAAGGACAGGTCTACGACCCTTCTGTTCAAGTCCCGACTGCGGGTCTAAATCCAGCCATGCAATATCACCCTGGTTTATCATATCTCTTCACTCCCAACCCGACCAAACTCAATATAACTAGAGACATCATATGGGTTTAATTCTACATACTCTTCAAGACTTAACCCCGTTTCTGCCAATACTAATTCTCGAAGAGAACGCACTTTGAATGGTTTTTCTATGGTAATGCTGTTACCACGGACACTTAATTTTACGGTATCGTTCTCTTCGATACCCAATTTTTGCAGGTACGGCTTGGGAAGTCTTACGGCAGACGAATTACCCCATTTGGATACAACCGCTTCCATTCACATCATCTCCTTTGTTTATACGGTATAATATATTGTATATCCTGTATATTTATTCTGTCAAATAATTTTTTTGTACACTAAACAAACCAACAAACTTCTCCTTGTTTGTTAGCTTGTTTTAATACTTGTTTTAATACTTGTTTTAATACTTGTTTTCGGTTAAAAAAGTGGCCATGTAGCGATGCCTTCAAAGGCGCATAAATACTGGGTTTTTGATTTTTACTTCCCTAGATGGATTTGCAAACTTCCCTAGATGGATTTGCAAACTTCCCTAGATGGATTTGCAAACTTCCCTAGATGGATTTGCAAACTTCCCTAGATGGATTTGCAAACTTCCCTAGATGGATTTGCAAATCTGCCATTACTACACTAGGCTAATTGACGCACCTAGTGACTTGTGTTACAGTCTAGGAAAGGTGGTGTAATTATGTCTAAACAAAAAAAGCATGACCCGATAGTTTACATGATGGAAAAAGTGGCACACCACTCAATGCTTTTAGAAAAAAACCCGCAATGTGGAGATTGCGAACATATGCAGTTTGTGTCATTTAATTACGATATTCACTTGAATGTAACAAGAAAAATATATTGCTCTCAGTGTATAAAGTTCAAAAGGAAGGCTGGCAATGATAATGACTCTTAAAAAAAATAATCTTGTCAAAAAAAGAAATGTGCTAAACGAAATTCGCCCA
>WQVX01000076.1 GCA_009785615.1 Defluviitaleaceae bacterium
GGTAGGCTTGTCTACATTGGTGAATTTGCAGATGGAGAATTTGAGGGAACAGGTAGGCTTTTTAATAATGACATTCTTTTGTATGAAGGCGATTTTATGGCGGGGCGTCCCCACGGCAGAGGTACTTGGTTTCGATCAAATGGTCTAATAAGGTACAGAGGAGAATTTCATGAGGGTGTACCCCACGGTATAGGTACATTGTACGATGAAAATGGAAGAGAACTCTACACCGGTGCAATGTTTGAAGGCAGGATAAATTACCGCGGTCTGCTTGGTGCAACTTTAGCAGATATGGATCATTGGTTTAATGATATGCCAATATTGTTTTATGCAGAAGGAAGTTATGCCAGCTTTTTCTATGAACGAGCCGGCGTATTAATCACTACCACAAGCCATGTACAAGTATATGAGTGGGAACGAGAATGGGAATTTTTCTTTGAGGGCTATTCAGATGTAGAAGTGCCGGGAGATACGAATAATGACAGAGGGCTTCCGGATTTTGTAGAACGTACAAGGAGTTTATACTTTGAAATAGATCGTGGAGTCTGGCAGTCGGAAGAGCAGCTTGATAGATCCAGAGTATTTGTTAGGCGTGTAATGGTTCTTGGGGGCATACATCCGGGCACTGACACAATAATGCTTCCATTGGGATACATCAATCCCAATGAATATGGAGCTAGAATAACTTTGTTACCATCAGTACCATCTAATGCTATTAACATTGTCATTGGCGGAAATCCACCTCCCCCGGTTCTTGAAGATGCTGTGATGATAAATTATATCAGGAATAGAGGATATCCGGACATATCCAGAGGTTTTGATCATATAAGTTTTTTAATTGACCAACAAAACAGGATGTTTCAGCGAGTGTGGAGAATAGAGCACTTGGCACCGGTTTATCAACAAATATATGAGGTAGGTGACAGATTCCGTTATCGTTTCTTTTTCCCGTTTTTTCTAATGGATCCGGAAGAAGGAGCAGTTTCGCACCCCGTATATTTTTCAATAGAAACGTTGTAAAAGTAAAATTGCAAATAGGTAATGCCGGATTTGCAAGATGTCTGTTTAGATAGAAGGATTTGATAGAATGGCAGATTTTTCAATTATATCAGATACAAGTACATCAATGTTAAAGTTTTTGAGGGAAAATCTATGTCCCGAGCCACTTATGTCACCAGAATCTATAACATTGGTTTCTCCTCAAGAGAAAAGTGGAGATTTTCAGCTTGGTATGCATCTATATGATTTTAAAGAAGTAAGTGAATTCCGCAACACAACACCATTAACGCGAGATGATAACGTGCGTACCCGTCCGCCAAAGATCCTTGAATTAAATTATATGTTGTTTAGCAACAAACAAGCTCAAGTAGCAATGGGACCGGAAGCAGAACAGCGCATTTTCGGCAGGGCACTTCAAGCAATTGCAGATGCCGGAACTTTAAATGTTACTGAAACTAACCCATACTTGACCAGTGAGGAATCTGAAATGAATATTTCCACACTTAATCCTAGTTTTGAAGAAAAACAAAGAATTTGGTCGGCTTTACAATGTCCTTATCAGATAGGTATTTACTTTGCGCTATCACCTGTTGTGCTCTCTTCTAAAGTTCTAACAAGAGTTGTACGAGTAAGGGATGTTCAATTTGAAACTAAGTTAAATAAGGAGTGATTGGTTTTGAAGAAGAAAGTGGATTTTGCACTGTTGCTATACGACGAATTTAATGGCAAGCCAATCGCTGGTGCAGGTTCTATCTTTAAAATTGGAGAAAAATATATAAGCCCTATTATAAAAAAAGATGGTTTTTATGTGTTTTGTGAGTTGGATATGGATGAAATAGTATTAGAAATTAATCGTCCTCACTATCGACCGCAACATGAACATATTGTGCTTAATCAATTAGACCCGGCTCATCCTGTAGCAAGGTCAAGACTTTTAAGAAAAAATAGTGGTATTTATCCAGATTGTAAATGGTTTTATGGTGAGGCAGAACCGGAAAGCAAAGTTTTGATTTTTGCTGAAACAGAAAATATAAAAGCTACAGTTTCAGAAGCAAAAGAGTCAGATACTATAGAAAAAAATGTAAGCCGATTGACTATACTTGGTTGTCCTGCTGCTGAACTTGTAGGCAAACGTTTTAGTTTCGACACAGACAGTGGTGATACATTTTTAATTACCAGAAGTCTATGGCCGGGCACCTATTTATCAAACTGCGAATTGCCGCACGGTAACTCTAAATCTGTTTATGCGGCATATTACTCAAAAGCTTTTGTGGACGGCACAATTTGTATACCGTGCGATTGCCCTGAAAGTATAATGAAAATGCTTTACTGCAAAAAAGGAAGGGGGAGTGACAAGTGGGTATCTGTGTCTGTAACGGGGCGCAATTAAAATGTTCTTTTGGCACAGCACCTAGTATATTGGTAGTTTTACCAACCAAAAAAGTAATAAGTACTACACCGGCGGCAACTATCATGGATCATGTCTCTATGGTGAATATTTTACCTTTTGCCATGTGTACAAATCCCGCTAACCCTGCCACAGTAAGGCCACCGCCGGTGATGTTTTCACCTGCACCATGCATCCCTATGACTCCTGCGCCCTGGGTGCCCGGATGTGTGACTTGCTTGATTGGAGGTGAGCCTGCACTGGAGTCCAGTTGCACTCTTTTATGTAACTGGGGCGGGATTATCGAGATAATATACCCCGGTCAATCTAAAACGATTGTTAGTTAACAAACGGTTTTACCGTTAATTTTAAGAAAAGGAGTACTTGCTATGGCAGAATATTTATCACCCGGCGTATACGTGGAGGAATTTGATTCCGGTATGATGCCGATGGATGGTGTAGGTACCAGTACTGCAGGTTTTATTGGAATGGCTGAAAGGGGTTCAGTAATAGGCACTCCTTTGTCCGTAAGCAGTTATGCGGACTATTGCCGGAATTATGGCGGATACCTCTCTGCAAAAACACATGGCGAAAATTGTTATTTACCCTACGAAGTAGAAAAATTCTTTGCCAATGGCGGCACTCGCTGCTATATAATGCGTGTAGCACCTCAAGATGCAAAACCGGCCAGGACAGCTAATAACTCCAAGGTATGGTTTGAAGCGGCTAATCCCGGAGCATGGGGTAATGGCATTAAGTTTGTGTTAACTGAGAGAGATAACCCTAAAACAAAAGCAAAAGTAGATGACGCTAAAACCTTCACATTATCAAACACTGATGGTTTTGAAGAAGGTGATATCGTAGCCATTAGCCAAAATGGTGGCAAAGCTACTTATGGGCGTATTGAGTCCATGTCAGGTAAAACTATCACTTTGGGAACAGATGTAGGTATTGCCAAATCATACGAACCGGCAAAACCACCTGAAGTAAAGCCCGGCGATGCAAAAGATGTAAAACCTGAACCTCCAAAACCTGTTGATGCTCACAAATTTAGTGGTGAAGTAACAATTCTTTGCTGCAAGTTAGATCTAATGATTACATGCGGCATCATGGGGCCTGAAGAAACCTATGAAGATATATCTTTAAACGACAAGAGTTCAGATTTTATTGGAAATGCTTTGGCAAAATCCAGGTTGGTAAAAGTTCATTGTTCTGGTCAGTTAGTCAAAGATGGAGCAAATCCTATGGAAGCGTTTCCTGAAAAAGACAACGATGATGATGAGCGTTATATCCTTGCTTTTACTGGCGGAAGTGATGGTAATTGCAAAAAACTTGACGAAAGTCTATACCTTGGTGGCGGCATTGAACCCGGCAAACGTACCGGACTTGAAGCTTTCATTGAAATATCTGACGTAAGCATCATGGCAATACCGGGAATCACCTCACCTGTAGTGCAAAGTGCTTTAGTAGCGCAATGCGAAAGACTTGAAGATCGTTTTGCAATATTAGATATGCCTTGCGAAACTGTAAATCCCGGTGAGTTATTAAAACATCGGGAGACTGTAGATTCAAGCTACTGTGCTATGTATCATCCTTGGATCGAATCTTACGATCCATTGTCTAAGAAAACGAGATGTTTCCCACCAAGTGGTTTTATGGCCGGTATTTATGCCAGAAGTGATGCCTCCAGAGGTGTACACAAAGCACCGGCTAATGAAGTTGTAAACCATGCCAACGGCCTTTACTGCTTGTATAATAAAGGCGACCAAGATCAGTTAAATCCTAAAGGTGTTAACTTGATCAGAGCCTTGCCGGGACAAGGTATTCGCGTTTGGGGCGGCCGGACTTGTTCCAGCAATGCCTTATGGAAATATGTCAACGTACGTAGGCTATTTATCTATCTTGAAGAGACCATCAAAGCCTCTACTAATTGGGTAGTATTTGAGCCTAATGATGAAGTGTTATGGGATCGTGTACGGCTTACCATTACCGCTTTCTTGCGGGATATGTACCGTGACGGCGCATTAGTAGGCAGTTCTGAAGATCAAGCTTTCTTTGTTAACATAGGGCCGGATACAATGAGTCAACAGGATATACTTAACGGCCGTTTAATCTGTGTGATCGGTGTTGCTCCTAGCCGCCCGGCGGAATTTGTAATCTTCCGTATTACTCAAAAGACAGGCGAGTAAGGGTAATTGGATACTAAAATAATTCCAGGAAGGATGGATTTAAAGGATGGCTATTAATACCTACCCCCTCAAGAAGTATAATTATCGCGTACAGCTAGATAACGTTGACGTGGCAGGTTTTTCAGAAGTAAGCGGATTCGATGCCAGTATAGATGTAATCGAATATCGGGAGGGAACAGAACGTATTAACTCTCCACGTAAAATGCCGGGTCTAACAAAATATGGTAATGTCACGTTAAAATGGGGCATGACATCAAGCATGAGCTTTTTCGAATGGGTACAAGGCATTTCCAATGGTGAAAAATTGGAAGCAGAAGACCGTTGCGAAGACATAGTAATTTATCTGCAAGATGACAGCCAAGCCGACGTGGCAAGCTGGACATTGATAAATGCTTGGCCCAGCAAGTATGTTGTCCCTGATTTTAATGCTAGTTCCAGTGAAGTCTCTATTGAAAGTGTAGAGATTGTATTTGAAGAAATGATGAGAAATCAATAAAGTTTATTAAAGATTAAATAAGACCTTAGGCACCCTGTCTCAAACATATAAGCTTAAAAAGCTTGAAAAATTTGTTTTTGTGGGGCAGGGTGTTCCTACGGTTTTATAGCAATTTTATACATTGAAAGGGGTTAACAAATGAGTACAGAATTTTTGTCAGAAGTTCCTTTTGAATTGCCTAGAGGATATGTTGATACTGATGGTATAGTGCATAAGAATGGTGTAATGCGCTTGGCTACAGCAGCAGATGAAATATTGCCCTTGCGTGACCCAAGAGTAGTTCAAAATCCGGCATATTTAACTGTTATTTTGTTATCACGTGTTATTACATCTTTGGGCGATGTTCCACGTATGGATCCTAAAATTATAGAGAAACTTTACTCAGCAGATTTAGCTTTTTTACAAAATATGTATAGCACAATTAATGCTATAGAACCAATTGTAAATACTTGTGTTTGCAAAGAATGTGGGCACAAGTTTGATGAAGCCATAAATTTTACCAGAGCGGTATAACTGTTTATCCGGAACCGGAGATATATAAGGAGATGTCGTTTATCTCATATTACTATCACTGGAACTATGAAACAGTTATGACGCTGGATCATAAAACTCGGCGTAAGTTTTGTGCAGAAATTTCCGCTATCCACCGTGAAATAAGCAGTGAACCTAAAAATGTATTTGAGGTGTAAGAGATGAGGAAAATAAGGAAGGTGAAAAGATGTCAAAGCTTCCATTGCCAACTCACAATTTTATAGTTGAAATAGCTTCAAAAAGCGTACCATTTTCAAAGATTCAAAGTATTGAAATTGGGGTTGAGACAGAACCGCTTATTGAAGGTGGCGAGAATAGATTTGTGTATTCACTGTACAAAGAGAGTAATCAGGAAAAAATTTTGACAATGGAGCGCAATGTGGCATCTGATGATACGTCGATTAAATCTTTGCGAGTGGGTACGGTATTCGATCAAATGCATATTTTTGTTTTGGATCAACACAGACGTCGCAGAAAAAAATATGAGGCAAGATTTGTAATTTTGAAGAAGCGCAGTTTGTCCGGACTAGATGCAATGAATGGTGACGTTCTTGTTGAAAATTTAGAGTTTGTGTATCGTGAAATGACTGAAGTACCAAGTTAAGGTTTATCTGAAAATATATTCGAGGTGCAAGAGATGTCGGTTTCTAATATTCCGCTACCTACTCATAACTTTGTAGTAAGGATAGATTCTGAGAGCATTCCTTTTTCAAAAATCAAGAGTTTTGAAGTTGAGAGTGAAACGGAGGTAATTGTCAAAGGTGGCGAGAGTAGGCTTATGCATTCAGTGGCAAAGCAGAGGGATACTGAAAAAATTTTGACAATGGAACGAAATGCAATGTCTGATGATTTTACAATATTGCGAGTAGGTACAGTGTTTAAACGTATGGAAATTATTGTTTTAGATCAAAATAGGCATCCAAGAAAAATGTACGAAGCAAGATTTGTAATTTTAAAAAAGCGCAGTTTATCTGAACTAAATGCTACTAATAGCAAAGTTTTTGTTGAAAATTTAGAATTTATATATCGGGAACTGACAGAAGTTCCAGTTTGATATAGCAAGTTGAAAGGCGTAGGTGGGTAATGTACAGCTCAACATGGTTAGAATTTGCACAGGGAATTATTTCACGTTACACACAAAATGGGGAAGATTATGTTCCTGTCCCTTTGTTTTTTTTGAGCCAAGAAAATGGTGAAGAGAAATCTTTGGCTGTCACCCATATGCATTACAATAATCTGATTAATCAGGTTATTGTGGAAAACACCATTCTCAATGTAAATATGAATTTGTCCTTTTCAGCTAATTTTTTTGAAAAAAGGGGAGCATTGCCATTTGCAAGTGTGGATGGAGAAATTTTGTATATAAGTGGAATTAACCCTCAAGAGTTTGCTCATAAGCATACACAAGAAATAGTTAAACCACAAACGATTATATTTAAGCGAGATGTTTTGTCTCACGAAGCTACACATGCAGATATGAATATTGAAAGCATGACAATGCTACACTTTAAGACCAAAGGTGATGGTGTTAAGGCGTTGGCTTCTTATGAGGCCAACTCTCTTTTTAAAAAACGTATAAAAGATGAAATTTTAACTTTTAATACAGAAATCGTTGAAAAATTTTTAAATTTTAATACTCGTGTTGAGTCGTTGCGCAATTTTTCGGAATTTATTAGAGTAGCTAATCGTGATTTGTTTATGAATGAAGCTACTCTTATTGATATTCCACATCAATATTCAATAATTGAGAATCAAAATATAATGTTCCACGAGCATAAAGAAGAACAAGTAATAATACCGCATAACAATTTGGAGAGTCAAACAACAATACAAAACAATGCGTATACCAACAGACAAACAACCTCACAACACAGCACATATTCTGAAAGTGAAGTGATATTTCAGAACAACGAGCCTTCATACAAACAAACATTAGTATATCCTATAAAACACTTTAACAATCAAACAACGCTACATCATAGTGAATATTTTGATGGGCAAACAATATTTCATAACAGTGAGCTTCTTGATAAACAAACCTTCTTGATGCACCGCAACAATATCTTTGACAAACAAACAACAATACAACGCAATAATCAACTAGCGATGCTATATCATGGCGACCGAGATCGCTCTGACAAACAATTAATAATGCAACGCAACGAATATTTTGACAAACAAATAATGATACAACGCAACGATCGTTTTGACAGACAAACAATAATAGAGCGTAAGAATCGTAGCGAGTATTTGGATAAACAAATACTAATACAAAGTGGCGAATATTATTCTGACAAACAAACATTAATAAATCATAACGAGTATTCTAACGAACAGATAATAATGCAACGTAGTGAGCGTTTGGATAAAAATTTTTTAACACAACATAGTGATATTTTAAATAGGCAAGCTTTAATACTTAATAGAGTGGCAAAAAATTTGATTCAGACTTTCAACATCCAAACACATAAGGCGTTTCACAATTTAGAATCTATATTAAATATTGACCAACGGCATCTTGAAACGGCTACGTTGCGCCATTTTTTGTCAGAATCTCTTCATGTATCAACTCAACAGGAACACAGTATTGAAGATTCTGTTATTGATATGAAGTTACCATCTAAGCTTAACGTTTTAGATGCAGAATATAAATTTTTGACAAATACATCAAATATAGTTCTTCCGAGCCAAAAAGCTCTTATTTCTCATGTAGACTTATTTTCGACAACTAATTTGAACCGGTCCACCGTATTCTCATCAAGAACAATCAATCCACTTTCGGTAGCAGTACTTGATAAAACAAGGCTACCTTCTATCCAAGCGACAAAAGAAGATGAATTATTTCTTCAATCTTGGGTACAAATTTATCTGCATCATCTACTACATAAAGAAGGCTATGATTACCCTACTCTATTTACCGGTATTCAAGCAAGTGCGGAGAAGATTGCAGAAGAAATAAGACTTCAATCTACATCTACATGGTCAAAAATATTTTCCGCATCTTATTCCGACTTACACGATATAAATATGTATCTGATCACTAAAAATCAAGCCAACTTAAATTCAATTAAATTTAATTCCTCTAGCGTACAATTTGCAACACCTACAATATATCAAATGAATATGGATCATAAGTACAACAGATATGATGTACAACATATAAATCAAACAACTAGGATAAATGAAGAATATGCTATTCTTAGAGCAAAAACAAAATTCATTCAAACCGATAAAAGAGAAGATTCAGACAATATAATCGAAATAGCAAATGTTAAACAAATTATCTTAAACACAGCAAATGATATAATTACTCAAGTAAATATGGAGAAGATCGTAAAAGAAAATATATCTCAATCTACACTTATATTGTCAAAAACACTCCCATCTCCTTTGTCTTTAATTGATCAAGATGTGCAAAAATTTCTAAATAATGAAAGCACAGTTGCTCCAAGCTCAATAAGAATAGCTTCTTCTGATTCACAACCTGCAATATCTTACATGAATATGGCTCATAAACATGACTTACACATAAATCAAACTATAAACACAAGTGAGTATTATATTAAATCAAAATCTGAATTGAGAACTTCTCAAACCAGCAAAAATGAGAATCAAATTGATTTAACTACAATAGAGACTGTAAATCAACCTATTTTAAACGTAGCAGATGGTGTTATTCAAGCAAATGTGGAGAAAATTTCAAAAGAAATTACAGTTCAAGCTACTCCTATATGGTCAAAAAATATATATGAGTCAGTGACTAATGAGAATCAGGCGATTTTAAATGCGATGAAAATAAATTCTTTTAATGTGCAACCTATAATGCCTGTAAAACCGCACATAGAAATGACATATAGATACGACACAAACATAGATCAACCAACAATAGATAATGATTATGTTATGCCAAAATTAGAAGCGAATATTGCTCAAATTAGTAGAAATACAAATAAGTCTACTTTGCCTACAATGGAAACTGCAAGTAAAGCGACATTAAATTTTGATGAAAATACGAGTGAAATTGCATCACGTTCAAAAAATATTGAGGCGCAATTATCATCAAAAATATTACAAGTTACCCCCTCTGCTTCACAAACAATAATGTCACAAGCATCTTACATACATATGATGCATGGGCATATTATGCGTACACAACACCTAAGAACAAATGCTTCTGTATTAAAACCTTCCGCAGAATTTTCTTCAAGTTTGCAACCTAAAGCTGATATTCAGGGAATCACGAATAGAGATAATAATGACAAAATTCATATGAGTGGTAAGGAACGGCTTATAAATACATTTACAGACCGTTTTAGAGATCGAGTAGATCTACAGGTTTTAGAACATATTCGACAAAACCAACAAATTCAGCAAGTGCTACAAATTCAACAAGATTCTCAAACTTTAGAGCATATTCGTCATACAAGTGATATCCGCACGGTAACTACTCATGAGGAGCCAACCATAATATATTCTGATATTCCGGGGGCTGCCATAGTTCATGTTAATAAAAAAGCAATCCCTGCTACTAGCCAATCTCAGCCATCTTCAAGCTTTAATACAGATATTGAGTTTATAAAAACGACTGCAAAGGAATATTCAAAAAAAGAAAAAGTTCCCAACATAGCTATAAATACTCCGATATCAAAAACAAAGGCAATGTCGGATAGTATTCATAACATGGATCAACAAGTTAACGTTATAGCAGATAAAGTTTATAACATAATAGAACGTAGACTCCGTTCCGAAAGAATGAGAAAAGGATGGATGTAAAATGTCAGGAAAATTAGAAAAAGCTACTTTTATCCGATACAAAAGACCCGGAAATAGTCCAAGTGTTGATAAAAGAATTGAAGTGCAATTTAATCCGTCGGAATACAGTATTAAACGCTCTGCAAATCACGCAAAGAAAAAGCCTCTATTCCAAGATACATGTGTAGATCATGTTCAAACTGTAAGCGGAGGGGATACCGAACTGACTGTTTCATTGCATTTTGATGCTTTTACTCCTATTAAGCCGGCTCAATTTCGGGGCAACAACACAGTAATTCTTCCAACTATTGATATGAACAAAGATGAACAACCAGATGTAGATGGTAGCGTAACTAGCCGTGTTAATGAAATTTTGTCGTTAATCAAGTATGATCACGAAGAGCATGAGCCACCAAGAGTAGGTTTTATATGGGGCAAAGATGTTTTTTTTGTAGGGAGCATATCTTCTCAGCAGACACAATATACACTATTTAGCCGGGAGGGCACACCTATTCGGGCAAAGATAGACCTAACTATCGTAGGGGAAGAAGCACATGTTGAAAACAAGGTAAGACAGTATCCTATGGAATCCCCGGATCGCACTAAACAACGAACATTGGCATATGGTGATCAATTGTGGATGATAGCACAAAACGAATATGGTGATGTATGCCGCTGGAAGATTATAGCTTCGGCTAATGGGATACTTAATCCCAGAGCTATTAATGAAACTAAGCAATTGAAAGTACCTTCAATATAGTAATTTGATATTTTTAAAAAATCAAATTGCAATAGATATGGTGAGGGGATGACAATAAATGGATCTTGCAACTGTAACTGCAAATTATACTGATTTACAGCGAAAATATAAAGGATTTACTGCACCCACAGTGCGTATTTTAGTGGAAGGTACTGATATTTCAGAGATAGTAGGTTTATCTGATATTACAGTTAATCTGGGAATAGATTCTTCTTCCACAAGTGCCAGTTTTAATGTTCTGTTGGAATATGAATATATGAACACAGATTTCACAAGAACCGGTATAAGTAATACTATACAAATTGGGGCAAAGGTGACTGTTAAAATAGGATATATTGAAACCGAGAAAGTCTTTGTTGGGGTCATAATGTCCCTGGATTATATTTTTGAAGATGGAGAAGCACCATATATACAAGTTGAATGTATGGATGCAAAAAATCTGATGATGAAGCGTAAGGTTCCCGGCTTGTTTAAGGATATGAAGATCACAGATGTAGTAAAGGAGTTGATGGGAAAAAACCCTGCTAGTAGCTATATTGAAGGAACAGAAGTGGAATCTTATGGGGAAAACGAAGAAATGATTACTATATGTAGTCAGGATGATTATAGATTTTGTGTAGAAAATGCTTCAGCAATTGATTATGAATTCTTTATTTCGCAAGGTAAAGTGTACTATCGCAAAACTCCCGATTCTCCATCTTGCATTATGACACTTAAACCTGAGTGGGGGATAATGTCATGCAGAATGTCTCTTAGTGGTAACGACCTTTTTCAAAAAGCTATATATAACGGAATAAATTCGTCAGATGATGAAAATATTTCAGAAAAGGCAAAAATCAGTGGAAATTTTGGTTCTTATGCAGATCGTATGCTTGATGGTGCCGAGAAACATTTTCTTGATTCAGGTATTACAGATCCTGGAGAAGCATCAAAAAGGGCAAATAATAGAATGAAAGAAGCCAGCAGAGAGTTTGGTGACATTACCTGTCGCTGCGTTGGTATTCCGGAAATAGGCCCCGGTAGGAATATAAAAATTGAAGGGATCAGCCCTGTTGTAGATGGAGAATATTACATTGAAAGTGTAACACACACCCTCAATACTGGTGGTTTTTTTACAGAATGGAAAGCGAGAGTTGATACTTTATGATATTGGATTATATGGGAACAAAACCAACAGATGGAAAAACTTTAACTAACAACCAAGAGTCAACTCCAAGCCCTTTTATCAGAGCTAAAGTAGTACGAAACGATGATCCAAAGCATCCTGGTGAAGTAAAAGTAAGCTATACTTGTTGGAGTAAAGAAAAAGAAGAAACTAGATGGATGCCAATACTTACTTCTTATGCAAGAAAAAAATGTGGAATTTATTGGATTCCAGAAGTGGGTGATGAAGTACTCGTGTCATACTTAGATTGCAGGCAAGAAGAGCTTTTTGTTGTTGGAAGCTTTTATCCTGTAGATGATACTGAGCGAGATGAGCACTTTACAAAAGAAAATTACTATAAAGTTATACGCACAAGAGGAGAGAACTATGTTGAGTTTTATGATAAAGAAGGTGAGCAGCGCATAACCACTAAAACTCCGGGTGATTTGCTTATTAAAATGGATGATGATAAAGAAACCATAACTATAGATGATTCTAAAAATGATATTGTATTAAATGCTGATGAAGAAACCATTACGATAACCGGAAAAAAGAAAATAATTTTGCAAGTTGGTGAGGTTAAAATTACTATGGACGGGGAGAGTGGTCTTCTAAAAATTGAGGCAAAGGACATCGAAACAAATTGCAAACAAGAGATTAATGTGAAGGCTGGGACTGATATAAATTGTGAAGCAGAAAATATTAATGAACAGGCTAGTAATACTATAACATCACAAGCAGTTATCCTAAATACAGTTGATGCCAAATGTGTAAAAATAGGTTAAGAGGTGGACAATATGGAAAAATCTCCGGATTTTTTAGGAAGGGGATGGAATTTTCCACCCCGGGTGGATAATGTTACCGGGCTGTTTGTAATGGTAGAAGGCTCAGAAGATATTAAGCAGTCCATTAGAATTATTTTGTTGACTAGGATTAATGAGCGAGCCATGCTTCCGGCATTTGGTAGCAATTTGCATGAATTTGTTTTTGAATTGCCTGACCCTGCCTCTATAGCTCTTTTAAGAAGTGAAATAGTTTCTGCTTTAGTAAGATGGGAGCCACGTATTATAGAAGTTAAAGTTGACGTGGATACCTCAAATATTCATTTGGGTACGGTTGTTTTAAATATTTCATATGTTGAGCGGATTACCAATAATCCAAATAACTTGGTGTTCCCATATTATCTGTATGAAGGGGTGGGCTTAGATTAATGGATAATGAAAAAATGAAGATGCTGGCTAAGTCCTATACGCCGGAATGGAAGTTTTCTACTGATCCGGGTTGCGATGAAGGTAGTGCAGCAGCAATTATTTTCCAAAATATACTTAATGACAGTGAAAAACGCTTGGCATCCATTATGCATAAACATAAAATTCAATATATGAACCTCTTTGATAAATTTAAAGATGAGCCTATGGAAACAGCTAAGAGTTATGTTAAATTTAATACTGTCACAGGTGCTCCAAATGCTGTTTATGTAAAAAAAGGTACAAAGGTTTTTGCAGATAGTGAAAAAACGACACAGCGAATTGTCTTTGAGACGCAGGACAATATAGCGGCTACTTCGGCAAAATTATCAGATATATATATAACTGATAGTCGCAAAGAATGGATAGAGCATAAATCCCTTGAATCCGATTTACCATTTACTGCATTTTTAGCAAAAGGGGAAAATTTAAGCGAACATAGATTTATAATGGGTTTTGCAGACGCTTTTGATAATTTAAATAATTTAGATATTGAACTTACATTTTCATCCGGTGAAAATTTAGATGAGGTTATGGAAATACTTTGTGGTGAGAATATTCGTTTTGAAGCTCTGTGTCAAGAAGGCTTTGTTCCATTTGACCTTGTAGAGCGCGTTGAAGAGTCAGGAGCTATCTCACCGGCTACTATTCATCTTGTGATGGAAGATTCCAATTTAAAAAAAGACTTCCTTGCCGGAAAAGAATGCTATCAAATTGCTATTACTGCCCAAAGAGCTTCTTCTCCATTACCTCCTGATGTTCAAATAAGTAGAGTAACACTCAAATTGTCCCGACAAAATATTTTGCCTGATGAAGTCTATAGCAGTGGTATTATGCAAGAAACGGGCTTTTTCCGTCCTTTTGGTTATCCTATGGAAATATATGCAACCTGCGAGTTTGAGAGCAAAGAAGTTTTTTCTCGTAAAGGAGCTTTAGTGGAATTAAATTTTCAACTGGACTTTCAAGAATTTAGCAGGCCACTTCCGGAATATGAACTTCTTGAAGAGTATCGAAGGGTCGTTATGAAGCGTGCGCCGGAATCCCCCAAGCCAATAGTACGAGCTGTTCATGCAGATTATGTTATTTTAGAATATCGAAGTGAAACAGGCTGGAAACGCTTGCTTACACAGGAATCAGCAGAAACTATTGCATCTATGTTTAATGGTCATAAAAAGGGTGAAAAATCGCTTACTTTTACTGTGCCGGAAGATCTGTTAAAAGAAAAATCTACAAACAACAAACCCAGGATGCGTTTTCGGCTAATGAGAGCTGACGGGCTTTATCAAGTGCCAAGCTTAGTATATTGTCCGGCTATTACAGAGTTTAAGTTCAAATATAGATACGACCATAGCCCAATATTACCGGATTATGCAGTTACTCGTAATAATTTTGTAGAAAAAGAGCTAAATTTTAATGTAGAAAGAAACTATACTCTTTTCGATAACCTCATTAAAGAAAAAGGGGAAGAGCCTACTATGTATTTGGGATTTGACAAAAATCCCGGTAATGTTGCGCCTCTCAGCATTTTTTTTCAATTGGAAAACTATGCAGATACTCCTGTAGA
>WQVX01000077.1 GCA_009785615.1 Defluviitaleaceae bacterium
CTTGCAGCTTCAACAGGAACCCAAAGCACACCATTTAATAAAAATGGAATAGCAAGACTTACATCAGCATCTCTTAACTGACCATTAAATCTTATTAAATGAGAACCTTCTGTGAAAACTACTCGCCTAAAATCATGCCCCCAGTTTACAATTTCAGTTAAATTGTGTGGGAATTGATTTGGCAATGAAGTACCCAAACCTGTATAAAACAAGTTTGTATCAGGTAATAATGGTGGATTGTATACACGAACGCTAACCGGGATATTTAAAGTATTTGCGTTGTCTGTTGTAATCACAAGTGTATCTTGGTACAAGCCGGGAGCCAGCCCGATAGCAGGTCTAATCCCTACTTCAGTGATTGCTCCTGTGCCTAAACCGGTAGACGGGGCTTGAAATATTTCAAAATTGCTGCCCACGTTTGCAATCATGTCTACAGTACCTACCCCAATATTAGTGATAGTGACAAGTTCTGTTACTAAATCTGCCACAGTGTAATCATGTGGAAGTGAAGGAAAATTAACCTCAAGTCCTACAGGAATTTCAAGCCAAGGGCCACTAAATTCGCCCTCATAAATGTTGATGGCTTGTATTCCAAATCTGCCCGGTGGGTTTACTGCCACTTCAGGAGGAGTATTTACACCCCAAGGCAAGGGGCCTATTGTTAAAATACCTTCTTCTAAAGTTGCAAACTCTATTACCACCGTTTGCACACCTGTCCCACTTACTGTTTGAGAAACAGTTTGATCACCAAAGGATGCAGTAAGCGTAAAACTTCCATTAGTTATTAGCGAAACAACATCCAATTCAACGCGGATAGGGCCTGTTAAAGGTACGTTAGATTCAAGGTAACGCCCGCCTCCATTAGGTTCAATAAATGTTGAACCGGGGTTTCCTCCGGGACGGAAGAAATTGTTTGCTCCCGGTGCACCAACAATAAGGTTAAAGTTTTGTTGGCTTGCAGATGAACTTATATAACGAGTGGAATTTGACATAGTGCTTATTGCAGCACCACGGAGTACAGGGAATAGAGGTCTTTGGTCATTGTCAGGTGCATTGTCAGTATGATTTAGCATATAGGTAGGGAAGTTGCCAAAATCAAAAGCATATGTGGCATCAGTTGCCCAATCTACATTAGCTTCTTGAAAAGCTACATCAAAAATAACATTAAAGCTAATAGGTGTGATACCATCGGCATCTATAGTGACAACTCCACTATGCGACCCACTAGCAAGCCCTTCAAGTGGCACTACTTCAAACTCTATCTCTTGACCCACGGCTAAGCTTGCCACGGAAAGAGTACCTGATAAATCAAAACTGTCAACATCGCCGGTTAAAGTAATCTCTAAATTTTCTGCGGGTGCTGTACCGGTGTTATCTACAGTTATTTCAAGTGCGCTAAAATCGCTTGCAGTGTAATTGTGGGCAACAGAACCAAAATTATGTGTGTTACCAACAATGCCTTCAATACCTACAAGAGGAGCTTCAATAAAATCACTAGATGTGCCATATAATGCCCAAGCCGGTATATGCATGGTAGCACCTATGCGAGACCTGGCGTAGATAGTTGTGACATATGCGCCCATTGGGACATCTTCTTGCAATGTGCTAACTACATTACCGTTGATAGAGATTACAGCAGTTAATTCCCATGTATCTTCATCAATATCCACTACCATCCTGTACTGATTAGCTGTAGCTACAGAATAAGATGGATTATGGAAAGGATTAGGAGGCGTTGTAGGAAAGTTTGGTGCCGGTAAATCCCCACCAGTGTTGGACGTTGCCTGTACTCTATTTACGATACCAAACTGCAAATGGCTGTAGTTTCTGTAATTACCTGTACCTACAGCAAGATTTTCAGTCCTTGTTCTAACAGCTACAACATCTCTGTTATCATCTGCGCCACTGGATAATTCAATAGCAAAAGACTGAAATATTTGGTTTTGCGTACCGGTAAATTGAGTGTATTTATACGCTATAAACTCAACATTCCTGTAATAACCGCCATCTAATAATGCTTCTGAATTACCAAAAAGAACAGCAGCACGAGCCGGATTGTTAGCTTGACCTACTACAGATGCGTTTGTTCCGTAGTTAATACGAGTGCCGGTTCTGCCTGTTGTTTGTGTTGGTACGGCAATAGTTGGAGGTGTTCCGCCTCCATTATTGGATCCATCTCCATCGCCTTCAAAAACATCAATAGCAGCAATACGAACACGCCCCGGCACTATTTCAACAGCAGGCCATGTAATGTTAAAAGTTAAAGTTCCGCCCGGGCTGTCCAGCCAGTAAAACCAAACATATGAACCCGCATTGGGACGAGAAACATCATTTACTTCGTTTACAATGTAATCAGCACTTTGGCCGCCTATGGTCATATTATTGCCGGCTACACCAAAAGTTGGAGGAATAGCAATGATTGCACCATTGTTGCCGGCATGGCTTGCCCATACACGAACTGCTATTGGCCCGGCCGGAACACCAGTAGCAGTGATAGTTCTTCCGGCACCACCGGGTTGGATGTCATTTATTGCACCGGTACCACTTCCATTGCGCCATGTACCATTAAGTTCCCATGTAAGGTCGCCTGTCTCATTAAGGTCTGCTGTAGTAAAGTTGCCTGCGCCGGTACCCAGAAAGTCGAAATCGCCAACTCCACCTATAGGCGCAGTCAAATCCCAATCAATATCTGCCCAGCCGGCAAATGGCATAATATCCGCTACTACTACAAAATCTTCTTCTACATAGTCAAGACCATACGAATCCATTACCAGTACAACATCAAAACTAGCCATAACAGGAGGCATTTCTTCCACCTGCACTATTACAGACTGGTCTGCAAAAACTGCTGAACTAAACAAGTTTTCGTTGTCCAGGTAAACACGTAAAACACCTGCTGTATTAGGAACTACTTCAAACTCAAAGGATTCCCCGGCTACATAGCTTTCTGCGGCTTCAATAGCAAGCTCCGCTTCAATCGCTATATATTCAACATACGCTGCCAATACAAGTGTTTCACGTACATATACAAAACCATATGGATCCAATTGTAATACAATGTCAAAAACAGCCTCTACCGGAGGCATTTCTTCCACTTGTACTATAATTGGTTGAAACGCATTAATAAAATTACCATAAATGTTTTCATCGTTTAAGTAAACATTCAAAAACCCTGCTGCATTAGCTCTTACAATAAGTTCAAAAGCTTCTCCGGCAACATAGGTTTCAGCAACTTCAATGGTAAGTTCTGTTGCAAAACCAAAGTCGTTGTCATTCACTGAATCGTTATCAACTTCTAAGTCGTTGTCGTTCACTGAATCGTTGCCAACTTCTAAGTCGTTGTCATTCACTGAATCGTTATCAACTTCTAAGTCGTTGTCGTTCACTGAATCGTTATCAACTTCTAAGTCGTTGTCATTCATTGAATCGTTATCAACTTCTAAGTCGTTGTCGTTCACTGAATCGTTGCCAACTTCTAAGTCGTTGTCATTCACTGAATTGTTATCAATTTCTAAGTCGTTGTCGTTCACTGAATCGTTGCCAACTTCTAAGTCGTTGTCATTCATTGAATCGTTATCAACTTCTAAGTCGTTGTCGTTCACTGAATCGTTGCCAACTTCTAAGTCGTTGTCATCCTCCGGAGTGCTGTCAACTTCTGCATTGTCGTTGTCAATTTCGTTGTATTCCGGCTCATCGTATGATGGATAATCAATTTCTGTACCTTCATTTACATAGGCATATCCATCATAATACTCTGCAAAAACCGAAACAGGTGGAAAAGAAGTAAAAACCATTGCAAAAGTGATTAAAAGAGCAATTGTCTTTCTTAGTGACTTACGTAATAACATTAAAATTCTCCTTCTTTTCAAATTAACTACATTTTAAAAACGTACCATCACCTCCAAAACATTGTTTTTTGGAACAACTACTCATAGTCACCTCCCTTTTAGCAGTTGCATACCCGCTTATATTTACATAAGCCAAATATTAGCTATAGTATTATAGCACAATCATGTTAATTGATTATACTATTTATTGTAGAATTATGCTATAGTTTTTGGGAAAAATCGGTTTTGATTATTTTATACCTGTCTGCGTTAGACAAAATTGAAAATAAGACGCAAAAAAAGAACGTGTGAGAATCCAACTTTAATCAGTTGAAATCACTCACACGCCCAAAAATTGAACATAGCTTCTAAGGCAATGTCAAGAAATAAAATTTCATTGCCTTAGTTGTAATTTATTGCTTTGAAGTATTTTCTTCACGTATTAATTCTTTAAGACCCTGTGCCCGTGTTTTTAAGCTGTCCGGTATTCCACGGGCTACAACTACATCACTAATTAGCCGTAAAGCCTCTTCAAATTCGCCCAAGCGGCGAGCCAGCTCTGCAATTAAGTACTTTACTTGCGGCTCGTCCATACCACCTAAAGGAAATGCTTCTGTTGAAAAGGCATCCTTTAGGTTTGTATAAGCGTGTCGTATAAGAGCTTTTTCGTTTTTCTCATCTTTTATATCAGCACATATCCATGACATTTTTAGGCAAAGAAAAGCTTTTTGACTTGCCTTTCCTTCAATGGCTTGAACACAGGTTAAAGCCATTTTATAACGGTTTAACGCATCCATTGCACTTAAAGGCATACTGAATTCAATGTATTTATGGTTTGGCGTAACTTTTTCTTTTATCATCTCTTGTTGCCTTGGGGTAATGCGAGAAAATGAATTATACATTGCAGCATAGCCACAATTATTACATGCTAAAACTTCATAAAGATTAGGGTCAATATGATGGTAGTGAGTTCTAAAGTCAGAATCAGTATTTATTTGACGAAGCCTGGTTCTACGCACCATAAAGTCCATAAATTCTCTTTCACACACAGGACATGTAAACGTTTTAGTATACAAATATGATAACAATTCCTCTTGTATCTCTTGGGGCGTTTTAGCCGTTGATTGACTCATTAGATGGAATCTCCTTTAATTTTATTTAGCAGCCATACAATATTTTCCCCCAAGCGTTCCATCGTGCCCATACCTTCTTTGTCGTTTTTATAATCCCCAACTTCCAATGATAAACTCATGTTCCAGTAACTGCTGCCGGGTATAATCATCTCGCTAATTAAAAAGAAATGCTGAATAGAATCCAGTGTATGTATACCACCGGCACGGCGCACAGCACTAACAGCCGCTCCAATTTTGCGGGCAAAAGGTGTATCATCCCTACGGTTAATAAACCCACAGCGATCTATCAAAGCTTTAAGTTCCGGAGTAAGGTCAGAAAAATAAGTAGGAGATCCTAAAATAATAGCATCAGCCTCTTTCATTTTTGGATAAACCTCATTAACCCAATCATCTGTAGCACAACGCCCTTTATGAGTACCACAACTACCACATGCTTTACATCCCTGTACAGAACGTCCACCTGCTTGATAGATTTCTGTATCAAAACCAGCATCATTACAAACATTTAAAACTGTGTTTATCATTTGATATGTATTACCTTCTTTACGTGGGCTGCTATTAACAGCAAAAACTTTCATACACCCTACCTCCTATAACCATTTAAAGTACTACCTTCAATATTTTACATTGTATCATAGATAAAACACAAAAGGAAATCAAAAAATTTCTTAGCAGGCGAGGTTCAACCGGTCTCATTTTGTTACCGGTTGAACATTAAACATTGCCAAAAAAACGCGCATTTGTACGATTTCAAGGTGAAGTTTTTATTGAATATTTTACAAAGATATGTTACAAGTATGATTGAGATTATCATGCGAAATAACAGTAGCCTAATATTCATTGTTCAAACTTTTTGAAAAAATATAGAGGTTCGTGCATTTGTTGTAATCGAATTATAAAGTTGAATAGCAAAAAAAAGCCATATCTGATATAATCTCGTAGCATGAAATTGTACATGGAATTTATATATAGAACTGGGAAGGTGAAAAATATGTCTGAAACGGTTTCCTCATATAGCGGATCATCTGGCGTAGTACAAATTGCAGATGAAGTTATAGCGAGCATTGCAAGAACAGCTACCTTGGAAGCAGAGGGTGTTGCAGGTATGGCAAGTATAGCAAATTATTTTACCGGCGATATTGCCGGAAAAATAAGCCGTAAAAAGCCTACCAAAGGCGTCACCATTCAGGTAACAAACGGAAATGTTAAAATTTCTGTACAGATTATAGTTAATAGTGGAGTAGCAATCCAATCTGTCGCTAAAGATGTACAGCAAAAGATCCAAAGTGCTATCGAAACTATGACAAGCTATACTGCAAGCGAAATTAATGTTTTCGTATCCGGACTGGTGGCATGAGTCGGCATACGGCTCGGATACATGCCTTCAATTTAATATTTCAATTCCCATTCCATTTGGAATGGGATAAGGCATTAGTAGTTGAAGCCACAGAACAATATTTGGCAAATTTACAAAATTTACAAGATTTACTACAAGGGCTTTCTCCGGATGAAGAGGAATATAATTTTATTTCAGGAGAAGTATTAGGAACATATACTAACTTGTCTCAGATAGATGCACTTATTAACCAACGTCTTAAAGATTGGGATTTTAACCGCCTTGCAAAGGCTGACTTAGCGTTACTTAGGCTGGCTATTTATGAAATCCTGTTTTCTTCTGATATAAGCGAAGCCACTGCCATTAATGAGGCTGTAGAATTAGCAAAAGTATATGGAACAGATGACTCCTCGGCTTTTATAAATGGGGTTTTAGGTCAGGTGGTAAGAAATGGATAATGCTTTTACCGTCACTCAAGTTAATCGTTATATCAAACGTTTACTGGAAGAAGATGCCTTGCTTTGTGAAATTCAAGTTGAAGGAGAATTGTCTAACTTTAAGCGGCATAGTTCGGGACATTTGTACTTTACATTAAAGGACTCATCTGCTGCAATAAATGCTGTGATGTTTGCAAGTTATGCGGCAGGTCTTTCAACTTTTGAACCAAAGAATGGTGTTAAAGTGACTATATCAGGGCATATATCTCTTTATGAAAAAACAGGCCAATACCAGCTTTATGCAGTACGCATGACTCCCGTTGGCGAAGGAAATCTACAAGCTGCTTTTATTCGCTTACGAGATGCCTTGGAAAAAGAAGGTCTTTTTGACCCCCTGCGTAAAAAAGCTATTCCCTATTGGGCAAATACAGTGGCTTTAGTTACCAGTCCTACAGGTGCAGCAGTTCAGGATATGATTAAAGTTATTCGTGAACGCAACCCCGGTGTCAAAATTGTGGTGGTTCCCACTTTAGTCCAAGGCTCGGAAGCCGCTGCTGATATTGCCCAAGCCATTCAATTAGTTAACGAGTGGCAAAAGGCTGATGTTATGATAGTAGGGCGGGGCGGTGGTTCTATAGAGGATTTATGGGCTTTCAATGAAGAAGTTGTAGCTCGTGCTATTGCAAATTCTGATATTCCTGTAATTTCTGCTGTGGGGCATGAAACGGATTTTACAATTGCGGATTTTGTTGCAGATTTACGTGCTCCTACACCTTCAGCGGCGGCAGTAGTTGCAGTAGCTGATATTACTGAAGTATTCTCAAAAATGGATATCCTGTATAAACGAGCTAACCGTGCTATAACTCAGGCGATTTCTGAGGCAAAAAACCGTTTAATGTTTTTATCCGGCAAACCTAGCATGACACGTCCCTTAGATGGTATTGTCATGCGGCAGTTGCATGTTCAGCAACTGACAAGGGAATTAGAACATTCAATGTCCGACAAATTAAAGGAACAAAGAAATGATTTAGAAAGGCAAACTCAACTGTTAGAAAAGCTTTCGCCTTATTCCTTGTGGAAGCGTGGTTATGCAACTGTATGCAATATGGATGGGGTAGGCATACAATCAATAAAATCTTTGCAAAATGGTCAAAATATTACTATTTACATGCAAGATGGAGAAGCTAAAGCACAGGTGCTTAACGTAATACAAAATAGGGGAGAATAATCATGCTTGATAATCAAGAAAATTTAAATGATTTAAATAATCAAGAAAATTTAACCTTTGAACAAGCCCTCACACGCTTAGAAACAGTAGTAGAGTCCATGGAACATGAAGATACTACCCTGGAGGCATCCATTACCTTATATAAGGAAGGTGCTGCTCTTTCTAAATGTTGCAATGAAATATTAAACCGATTTGAAACAGAGGTTATAATGCTTAGAAAAGATTTTGACGGTTCAATAACAGAAGAACCAATTACAGATTTTTAAAGGGGCTTTTTTGTGGAAATACAAATAATGCGTGACCAAATAGAGGCTCGCTTACAGACTCTTTTGGATAACTGTCAGGAACCTTCCTTAAAAGAAGCAATGTCCTATAGTGTATCCGCAGGAGGTAAGAGGCTAAGACCTTTGTTGTTGCTTGGTGCTTGTGAAGCTGTGTCAGGACAATTTAGTCAAAATGCTGTGGATTTTGCTTGTGCGTTGGAGATGATACATACCTACTCGCTTATCCATGATGACTTGCCTGCAATGGATAATGATGATATGCGGCGCGGCAAGCCAACAAGCCATAAACAATTTGGAGAAGCTATGGCTATATTAGCAGGAGATGCTCTGTTAAATCGTGCTTTTGAAACTATGATTCACGCTTGTGTAGATGACCCTAAACTTATTAACGCAATGCGAGTAATCGCTGTTGCATCCGGGGACTCCGGAATGATAGCAGGACAGGTTATCGACATGCATTTCCAGCATAAAAAAGCAGATGGAGACGCATTATTTAATATACACAGTCTAAAAACGGGGGCTTTATTTGCCGCCGCTTTTGAAGCGGGAGCATTGATTGGAGAAGGTGACGATTCTTACGTGCAGTCTATGAAAGATGTGGGCGTAAAAATAGGCAGAGCTTTTCAAATATTGGATGATTTGCTGGATGTAACCGCAACTCAAGAAACTTTAGGTAAGCCTACAGGTAGTGATAGCCGTAATGAAAAAAACACATATGTTTCAATCCATGGTTTAGAAGCCGCTAAGTCAGACTATAATAAAATTTCTATAGAGGCTTTGGCAACACTTGATCAATTGCCACAAAAAACACTGACTTTAAGAACCATCGTGCAACAGGTTATTGATAGAACATATTAATCAGTAACATATTGATACAATATATATTATTTGTTGGACTTATGGCTAAAACTAATAAGTCCGTAGGGAGCGTTAATGGTGTATCCCAATGCATTTGTAGCATTAATTAATAATAGTCATCTACTGATTGCAATATTTGCATGTTTATCTGCCCAGGCACTAAAGGTACTAATTGACTATGGACGTACTAAAACAGTTGACAAAGCCTTATTTTTTGGCACCGGTGGTATGCCAAGCTCACATAGTGCTTTTGTGGTTTCAATGGCTGCTTCAATAGGCACCGTAGAAGGCTTGCACAGTTCTATGTTTGCGATTGCCTTAGTATTTGCTTTAATTGTAATGTACGACGCCGCAGGAGTTAGGCGTGCGGCCGGCAAACATGCCGAAGTCATAAACATGCTTGTTGAAAGTTTAGAAAACATCGGAATTACTCCAGATGAAAAATTAAAGGAACTCTTGGGACACAGCCCCATAGAAGTAGTAGCCGGAGCGTTGTGGGGAGTAGCAGTAGCCGCCATATCCCATGGTTTCTTAATAAGATAAGGGGTGACTCCCATGACTCTTGAACAAATCCGCAGTCCACATGATTTAAAAAAGTTAGATATTGCAGAATTGTCCTCTCTGTCTGAAGAGATACGTACTTTTTTAATTGAAAAAATCTCTGAGACAGGAGGGCATTTGGCCTCTAATTTGGGAGTTGTAGAACTTACTATTGCATTACACAAGGTCTACGACAGCTCAAAAGATAAAATCATTTGGGACGTAGGACACCAAGCCTACATACATAAGATATTAACGGGCCGCCATAATCAATTTGATGCTCTTAGGCAATTGGACGGACTTAGTGGTTTTCCTAAATCTCGCGAAAGTATACATGATGCTTTTGACGTAGGGCATAGCTCTACTGCTATTTCTGTTGCTTTGGGATTTTGTGCCGCAAGGGATATTATCAAAGATAATTATGGTGTTTGCGCTGTTGTAGGCGATGGTTCTATGACGGGAGGACTTGTTTACGAGGCTCTAAATAATGCAGGCCGCGCCAGTTCGGATATGCTGGTAATTTTAAATGATAACCAAATGTCAATTGCTAAAAATGTAGGTGCTGTTTCTCGGCATCTAAACGACATTCGTACAGCACCTATTTATCGTGAAGCCAAAAAGGATGTACAAAAATTTCTTGGAAATATCCCTCATTTGGGTAAACGAATGGAAAAATTGATAGAAACTGCAAAAGATGCAGTCAAATTTATTTTGGTACCGGGTGTTATATTTGAAGAAATGGGATTTCAATATTTTGGGCCGATTGATGGACATAATTTGAAAGACCTTATTCGCACTTTAGAGAAGTTACGAACTATTAAAGGGCCTGTATTTCTCCATGTTGTTACTAAAAAAGGAAAAGGATACCCTCCTGCGGAACAATATCCTAACGCATTTCATGGCGTAGAATCTTTTTTTATTGATACCGGCAAACCTAAAAATGCATCAAATGGCGACACATATACAAGCGTTTTTGGTCAAACAATGCTTAAACTAGCTAAAAAAGTGGACAAGCTTGCCGCTATTACTGCTGCTATGCCTGATGGTACCGGCTTGGCACCTTTTCAAAAGGCGTATCCCGATAGGTTTTATGATGTGGGTATAGCAGAAAGTCATGCTGTTACCTTTGCCGCAGGGTTAGCAAAAGGTGGTGTAATACCGGTAGTATCAATCTACTCTTCATTTTTACAGCGGGCTTATGACCAAATATTACATGATATATGTATTCAAAACCTTCATGTAATTCTTGCTATTGATCGGGCGGGATTAGTGGGCGCAGATGGGGAAACTCATCAGGGACTGTTTGATTATTCCTTTTTAGCTCATATGCCTAACATGACTATCATGGCTCCCAAAAATCAACATGAATTGGTGGACATGCTTACTTATGCCGTTTGTATTCATAAAGGGCCAATTGCTCTTCGTTATCCTCGCGGGTCTGCCGGTAAGACGCCGGAAGATCATCGTATGCCTATTAAATATGGCAGATCTGAAACTATAGTTAAGGGCAAGGATATTGCAATAGTGTCTGTAGGCACAATGATAGATGCATCTTTATTTGCCGTGAATGAATTGCAGTCATTGGGATATAATCCAAGCCTTTACAATGCTCGTTTTGTAAAACCGATGGATGAATACTTACTTGACCACTTGCTAAGTTATCGTTATATATTTATACTGGAAGATAATGTTCAAACAGGCGGTTACGGGGAATGCTTGTGGGCAAAAATGGCTGTATCAGGAAAATCTTTGTCCCTTTTGCCATGTGTACACTTTTTTGCTTTTCCCGATAAATTTATTGAACAGGGTACCCAAAAAGAACTGTTCTGCCGTTACAAATTAGATGGGGAGGGAGTCTTAAAACGGATGCTACAAATATTGGACAAGAAAAGCCAGAGCCTAAAAAATTAGAATCCAGGCTGGACTTTTTAGTAGCCAAGCAGTTAGGAATTAGCCGCACCTCAGTTCAGGATATCATACGCAAAGGTTATGTATATGTGGATGGCAAAGTAATTTTAAAACCCGGAGCATTTGTGCATGACAAGGCTAAGATTCAAATAAAAGGAGGCGAACCTGTTTTTGTAAGCCGAGGTGGGGATAAACTTAATGCCGCTCTTGATTATTTTCACTTAAATGTATCTAAAAAGGTATGTTTGGATGTTGGAGCATCTACCGGAGGTTTTACAGATTGCCTATTAAAAAGAGGCGCGTCTAAAATATATGCAGTAGATAATGGCAAAGGGCAGCTTGCAGAAGTATTGCAAAAGGATAAAAGAGTAATTAGTATAGAAGAAACAGACATAAAAAATGTAACATCAGATTGGTTTAATGAGCCTATTACTTTTGTAACAGTGGACATATCGTTTATCTCATTAACCAAAGTTCTTGAACCTATAAGCAAAGTATTATCCGCTGATGCACAATTGGTTTGTTTGGTCAAACCGCAATTTGAGGCAGGAAAGTCTCATTTAAGCAAGCGTGGTATTGTGCGGGATCCTAAAATACGTTGGCAGACAGTAGACAAAGTATGCACTATTGCTCAGCAAATAGGTTTAAATTATCAAGGGGTACTACCATACCCACAGACGCTTTCACCAAAGGATAAAAATAAAAAAAATCAAGAATTTTTAGTGTATTTTTGTAGAAAGAGGGATTTTTAATGTCTTCCAAAAGAGCAGCAGCAAAAGAATGGAAACGTAAACGTAACCAACAAAAATTGATGTTTAGACTATCTGTAATAGGTGTATGTATATTGGCATTGCTTGGAATAGGATACATTGCTTGGGATATGTACAGCCGTACGTATGTAATGACTTTTGAGGGTCAACGTATTCCTACAGCAGAGTTAAATTACTTTAATATGCTTTCGGGCAGGCAAAATGCGGCAGACCATTTAGCATATTTTCTGGTAGTTAACCAACGTGCCCAACAGCATAATATCACATTTACAAGCGAAGAATGGGATGGAATAGTAGAAGGTGCCGGGCAAACCCGTGCAATGGCTGAGATGTTTGAAACGCCTTTAGACGGTATTTCTGATGATCGTTTAAACGAGTTTGTAAGCATGAGTGTACTTGTAACTCGACTGACTGAATTATATACAGCAGATTACGAAATAGACGAGACCGAGTTTGCTAATGCATTAGGAGCACATCTGTTTTTTGAACGGGCAGAATTTGTAGAAATGGATTTTAGATTTCATGTTTCCCCTCATATGGATGATGCTGAAGCTATCAGAGCAGAATTATATGCCGCTGATCCGGCAGATATTGATACAATTCTTTTGCGTGAATTGCAGCAATTTGCTATGGATTTTGAAGAGGAACCTGAAGTTGATAGAATCACAATGGAAGATATGCGTATGATGGGCTTAGATCAATTTATTTTAATGGAATTGGCAAATTTGCAACCCGGAGATATCTCTGAGCCTTTCCAAATGGACGAGACTACCGTTATTGTGTTTATAGTAGATTCATTACATGTACCTTCGGATGCAGAAATTGAGGCAAATTTCCGCGAGAGCTTTATTTGGGAACAACGCACAGAAATGTTTGCAGATTTGCTTGAAGTCTGGCGTGAAGAAGCTGATATCCGTATGAATTACAGAGGCATAAATGCCGCATGACCATAGGCATTATTGCAAATCCTACACGAGACATAGGTTTAGCATTTGCAAAAGAGATTGCCGAATGGTTGCAAAGTCGTGGGCATACTCCTTTATTTGAAGAGGAAGAGGCATATCAAAGCAAATTTTTGATAGTTTTAGGGGGGGACGGAACCATGCTGCAAGCATCCCAGCGTGCAGCTCGGTACGGTACCCCCATGCTTGGGATTAATTTGGGGACTTTGGGTTATTTGACAGACGTAGACCAACATGAAGGCTTACAAGCCATTGAAAAAATGTTGAATGGGGACTTTCGCCGCGAAGAAAGAATTATGCTGGAAGTAGAAGGCGAACTGGCTTTAAACGATGTTTTTATACGTCGTGAAGATAGTGCTAAGCTAATGAATTTTCGTATCTGTGTTAATGGGGATCATATGGATACTTTGGGCGCAGACGGTGTAATAGTATCCACTCCAACAGGATCTACGGCATATAACTTGTCAGCAGGAGGGCCGATTTTACAGCCTAATAGTGAAATGATGGTAATTACTGCTGTGTGTCCCCATACTCTTTACTCTCGACCCTGGGTTATTTCTAAATATGATAAAGTATCTTTAACACCCGTAAAAAATGATGAAGGATTGGCCGCAGTTTACCTTGATGGCGTAGCAAAATTTTTTTTGAAATGCGGAGAAACTATAGTGGTACAAGTTTCAGACTATAAAGCAAGTGTAGTGAAAACTGCAAATATAGATTTTTTTGAAGTTTTAAGGAAGAAGATGGGTGCGAATGAAGGCACAGAGACAGGAAAAAATTTTAGAAATAGTGAAAGAACATGAAATAGACACCCAAAGCGAATTAACAAAACTATTGGCTAAGGCAGGTTTTGATGTTACCCAAGCTACTGTCTCGCGTGATATTCATGAGATGAAGCTGACTAAAATTGCAGCTTTAGGGGGTGGATACAAATATGCCCTGCCTACTCAGCATGATAATATTGGTATATCTAGGCTAAAGCGCATATTTTGGGATGCTTTTGTATCCATGGATTATGCAGGAAATATGCTGGTAATACGAACGTTTAATGGTATGGCAATGGCGGTGGGTGCTGCTTTAGATGCTATGCAGCTTAAAGAAATTGTAGGCTGCATAGCGGGTGACGATGTAGTAATGTGTGCCACTAAATCAGAAAAAGATGCCATAGATCTAATGGAAAAACTGAAAAGGGTAATGCAATGATCATCAATCTACGAGTTAAAAATGTAGCCCTAATTGATGAAGCTGAGGTGCAATTTGGCGAGGGCTTAAATATACTAACCGGAGAGACCGGAGCCGGAAAATCTATTTTGATTGACTCCATTAACTTTTTGCTGGGAGAGCGACCGGGTAAAGATTTTATTCGCAGTGGAGCGGATACGGCGGTAGTAGAAGGTATAATAGTGGTTAGAGATCCGGATACCCATAAGGCTATTACGGATATGGGGATAGAATTTGAAGAAGAGCTTCTTCTTTCGCGCTCCCTTAATGCTCAACACCGCTCTACTTGCCGGGTTAATGGTCGTACTATTAATGTGGGTATGTTAAAAGAAATTTCCTCACACTTAATAGATATCCATGGGCAGCATCAGCATCAATTTTTGTTGGATTCTAATAAGCATATTATGCTGTTAGATCGATTTTGTGGTGAAAAATTGGAAAAGTTAAAAGAAGAACTTGCCGAGTTAATAGCTGCCTACCGTGAAATTTCAAGAGAATTGAAAACTCTGCAAGGAGCACCCGGTCAACGAGA